>JAOAPT010000097.1 GCA_025463045.1 Candidatus Solibacter sp. | reverse complement strand
CCAGGGTTCACGCTCCGCAGTTGCACGAAACTGCGAATCAGCAGGCCCGCGCCGATCAGCACGATCGTCGCCAGGGCCACCTCCGTCACCACCAGCGCATTGCGCGTCATCCGCCCCGAGCGTCCCGCCGTCCCGCCGCGTCCGCCTTCATTCAATGTCGCGCTTAAACTCGCTGCCGAATTGCGCAGCGCCGGCACGATCCCGAACAGCATTCCCGTGACGATCGAGACCCCGAGCGCGAACCCGAACAGCCGCGGGTCGACGCTCGCCTGCGCCAGCCGCGGCACGCTCGCGGGACCCGCGGATGCCAGCAGCTTCACCGCGCCCACCGCCAACAGCAATCCCAGCAGCCCGCCTCCCAGCGCAAGCAGCACGCTCTCCGAAAGTAGCTGCGTGATCAGCCGTCCGCGCCCCGCGCCGAGCGCCGCGCGCAGCGCAAGTTCCTTCCGCCGCGTCGCTCCGCGCGCCAGCAGCAGATTCGCCACATTCACACACGCCATCAGCAGCAGGCAGCCTACCGCGCCCATCAATACCCACAACGACCGCCGCACGCCGCCCACCAGCTCGTCCTCCAGCACGAACACCGAGGGCCGCCGCCCCCGATTCAGGGCCGGCATGGCGCGCTCCATCTGCGCCCCGATATCGTCCAACTCGCCGCGCACCTGGTCGAGCCCGGCGCGCCGGCGCGCAATCACCATGAGAAACTGGCCGTTCGCCGAGCGCGTATCGTTGGGATTCAGCCCGAGCGGAATGAAAATGTCGAAGCCCGATTCAAGCAGCGCAAAATCCGGCGGCAGTACGCCGACAACCGTGTACGGCTGATCGCGCAGCCGGATCGGCTTGCCCACAACTCCCGGATCCGCCCCGAACCGCCGCTGCCACAGCGAGTGGCTCAGCACTGCGAAATTCGCATGGCCGGGCTGGTCTTCCTCGCTCCGGAACGTCCGGCCCACCGCCGCCTGCACGCCCAACAGGTCGAAGAGATTCCACGAAACCCGCTCCACCTTCAGCTCTTCCGGATCGATGTGCCCGTTCGGTCCGCCCGTCAGATTCGCGCGGACGTCGTGCACCGCCGCCATCTGCTCCACCCCGCGGCTGGCCTTCTGCCACGCGAGAAAATTGACCGGCGCCACGAACAACTTATATCGATTTTGCGACGGATTCTTTTCCCAGACCACCAGCAGACGCTCCGGATCCCGAAACGGCAACGGCTTCAGCAGCACCGTGTCCACAACGCTGAAGATGGCAGTCGTCGCAGACATTCCGAGCGCCAGTGCGATCAGTGCGATCGCCGTGAACGCCGGTGCTTTCGCCAACAGGCGTGCCCCATAGCGCAGGTCCTGCGCAAATTGATGCATGGCCTGTCAGGTTAGCAAATATCGTACTAGCCCGGATAGGACCCGTGGGATGGGCGGGGATGGGCGATCGTCTTTTGTCGCCTGACAACGATCTACGAGACCGGCCGCGCTCCCCGCCTGCTCCAACTGCTGTGAATCGAGATTCCCCCATTCACGTTGTGCAGCTTAATCTGCGCCCCGCCGCCGTTCACCGCCGCATCCAGGCGATGCCCGCCGGGAGCCCGCCAGGACCGCCCGAAGTCCGCGTCGATCCCGCCCGTCAGATTCTGCGCGCTCACATTCGCCCCCGCGCCCGAAGGCAGCGAGAGCCTGATCGGCCCGTTCACCGACGTCAGCGAAATCGAGTGACACCGGCTCACGCGCTGAAAATCGGCCTCCAGATGCCCGTTGATGGTCGAAAGCTCCGTCTGCCCCGCCATCTTCTCCGCCCGGATACTACCGTTCACCGACGACGCCTTCACCGGCCCCGTCATCCCGCTCAACGACAACCCGCCGTTGATCAGCTTGACGTTCTCCAGGTTGGCGCCGCGCGGCACCATGATGTGATACTCCACGCTCGCCGGATGCTCGGCGTCCGCCCCCGTGTACTGTGTGTGAATCGAGACCAGTCCGGCAGAGGAGTCGACCACGATCCGCGCGTCGTTCAACCGCTGCGGATCGGTGGAACGCTTGATCGCCTGCACCAGCACTTCATCCCGGTCCCATGCCGTGATTTGCACGTCGCCATAGAGGTTGTGAACCACCACGCGCCCGTTTGGAACCAGCGCAAATGTCGCGTGAAACTCCGCACGCGAACTCCCAACGATCGAAGCATTCAGCCCGCCGGCCATGATCGCCAGCAGGCATAGACTCGTTCCCCTGGTCATTGCAGACATCGCGCTCCCCCTCCCGACTTCTGACTACTGACTCTCGACTTCCGACTCCCAAATCCCAGGAGGGATTTCAGGGGTGAAGCCCTTCGCTAGTTCTTCGCCGACTCGATATTCTCTTCCACAATCCGTCCGTCGAACAGCCGCACGGTGCGGTCGGCGAACTCCGCGTACCGGGGATCGTGAGTCACCATACAGATCGTCGACCCTGCCGCGTGCAGCTCGCGCAGCAGGCTCATCACCGCCTCGCCGTTCGCCGAATCCAGATTTCCGGTCGGCTCGTCCGCCAGCAGGATTAAAGGATCTCCGCTCAGCGCGCGCGCCACCGCGACCCGCTGCTGCTGACCGCCCGATAACTGGCTCGGATAATGCTTCATGCGGTGCGACATCCCGACGCGTTCCAACGCGTCCTGCACCCGCCGCTTGCGCTCCGCTCCGGGCATTCCCCGATAAGTCAGTGGCAGTTCGACGTTCTCATAGACGGTAAGATCGCCAATTAAGTTGAACGCCTGGAAGATGAAGCCGATCTCCCGATTCCGAATGCGCGCGCGCTCGCTCAACTTCAAGCCGGTGACGGGTTTGCCGTTCAGATAGTAAGTGCCGTCCGTAGGCGTATCCAGTAGGCCCAGGATGGCCAGCAAGGTGGACTTCCCGCAGCCGGATGGACCGGATATCGAGAGGTATTCCCCCTTCTTCACGTCAAAGTGGATGCTTTGCAGCGCGTGAGTTTCCACTTCGTCTGTCACGAAGACCTTACTCACTGCGTCCAGTCGAATCAGCGGTTGCGAGCCGTTGTCCATTGTCATTTACCCCTTTTACGAATGTGGCGAAAAGTTAGTTCAACTTAATTCGGTCGTAACTGTCGTAGGCCGACATATCGGAGAGAATCACCTGGTCCCCCACCTTCAGGCCGTCCTTGATTTCAATCGTGTTCACCGAGCTACGGCCTAAGACTACCTTCACTTTGTTCGCGTACTTACCATCCGGCTCCAGCTTGAATAGCTGCACCGTGCTGTCCTGTTGTCCGAATACCGGCCGTCCGACAAAGACCACATCGTTCAGCCGCTCCAACTCGATCGTCCCGTCTACGCTCAGATCCGGGCGTAACACATTCGACGCCGGACCATCCTTCGTCGGTAGCAAAGCCACGTCCACCGTCACCGTCCCGTTCAAAATCGAAGGATCGATCCGCGATACGCGCCCCTCAATCAGACCATTACGCGTATCGATCACCGCGTGTTGACCAATCGTTACATCTTTTACTTGTGTTTCGGCGATCTTCAGTTCGGCCTTCAGCTTCGAAGGCTGGGCAATCTTCCCCAGAGGGGTCCCGGCCGGCACCTTCTGCCCGACTTCCACCGGAGTCGGAAGCTGCTGCAACACACCGTCGAATCCGGCTTTTACCTTAAGCTGTTCGACTTGGCCCTTCTTCAGGTTGAGCTGCCCGCGAAGCTGGTCGACCTTTACCTTCTGAGACGCCAACTGCGCTTCTTCGGCCGACGCGCTAATGTTAATCCGTTCCTTCTCGATGTCCAGCCGGTTGCCGAGTTCCTGCGACTTCACCGCCGAGATCTTCGCGTCCACTTCGCTGAACAATCCCTCCTTCGCCAGCGCCGCATCGCGGTCCGCCTGCAGTTTGGAGGTGTTGAAGTCCGCGCCCACCTGCGCCACGGTCGACTTCATATCGAGCTGCAGCTTCTGCAGCGTCACTTTCAAATTCGCGTAATCGGCTTCCGCCGCCTTCAACGCATACTCCGCGTTCAACAGGTCCGTCTCCAGCTCCGGGCTGGTCAGGATCATCACCACGGAATCCGCCTTCACCGGCGTACCTGGACGGATCAGGATGCGCTGCACCCTCCCCTCCGTGGTGGCCGGCACGAGCATCGTTTCCTCCGGCACCAGCGTGCCTAATCCGCGGACCTCCCGGGTCATCGGGCCGCGCTTCACGGTATCCCGCCAGACCACGGAGAGATCCACCCCGGGCGCTGCCGGCTTGAGCCGCGACACTCCCAGGCTGGTTCCAACTACGGCGGCGATCACCACCACACCGATCGCGATCCGGCGGATCAGCCGCTTCTTACTGGCATCTTTACGTGGTATATCCATTTGGGTTCCACGTCCTAAGGGCACGGCACCTGCCAATCGCCGCTTAGCGTAACATATGACGTTTCAGGGGATAAGACGGATAGGATGGAATTTGAGGTGTCCGCTTGTGGGACTTTCTGTGCCGAAACTGGTTCACCAAAATTGGTCGGCGAAGGTGTCACCGAAGGTGGGGCGCCTCGGAGTGGCACCCCATTCCCTCGGCCGGAGGAACTGCACATTCGATCGTGAGCGCCGGCCCCTTCTGCTTCCTACGGCTGAACCACGATCCCACGCTCATCCAGCAGCGTGCCGATCTTCACCAGCAAGTTCAACAAGTTCTTCCGCAACGCGATCTGATTCGTCACCACGGTCGATTCCGCCTGCGCCAGCGCATTCTGCGCCAACAGCACGTTCTGCGAAAGCTCCGTGCCCAGTTCGTACTTCTTGTTCTCCGCGTCCAGCGCCTTCTGCGCGAAATCGCGGGCCACCTTCGCCAGCTTTACCGATTCCTTGCTCGATTCCACGTTCGTAATCGCGTTCAGAATGTCCAGCCGGATGGTCTGCTGCGTGGTCCTCAGCGTCAACGCATCCTGCTTCTTACGGACCACTGCGTCCGCCATGTCCGCCGAAGCGGAGCGGTTCCGGATCGGCAGCGTCAGCCGCAGCCCAAACTGATAGGTCGAAAACCCGAAGCCGAACATCTGGCCGAGAGCGTCCGACAAACCGCCCGGAGTCGAGGTGATGATCGACGACGCCACGCCCTCGTTGAACACGTTGGTTTTCCGGAAAAAAATGCCGCCTCGTCCCTGCGTCGAGTAGGAACCGAGCAACGCCAGATTTGGCAACAGACCGTTGCGAGCCTGCTGCAGCGAAAGGTCGTCCACATCCAGCGACTGCGTGGCCTGCTTCAGGTCGGGCCGGTTTTGCATGGCCTGCTGGATCACCGGCTCACGGTCGAAGGCGATCGATTCCAACGGCATGTCAGCCGAATCGGTCAGCACCAGGGGAAGATCCCGCACCTGCGGGTCCAGGTCGGCCGCGATCTGCTTGCGCAGCGCGTCCTCCCGCTGAGTCAGTGTAAACCGCGCCTGCGCCACGCTCACCTCGTTGGTCGCCAACTGCTGCTGCGGATTGTAAATATCCAAAGGAGAGAGCGCGCCCAGTTCCAACTGTTTCTGTGAAAGCTTCAAAAACTCGGCCGATACGTCGCGGGCGCCGATGGCGACTTTCAACGTCTCGCGCGCCGAAACCACGTCCCAGTAGGCGCTCTCCGCGGCCGAAACCAGGGTCAGCATCTGATTTCTCAAGCCGTATTCGGAGATTCGCAGCCTGCTCTTGCCGATCATCACGGTGAGCCGGTTCACGTAACTGCCGCGGTTTTGCAGCAGCGGCTGCGAGAAGCTGATTCCCACGTTGCTTGCGAGGGAGGGGTTGTAGTTGGTGAACGAAGCGTTGGTGGTGGTTTTCGACCCGCCCCAACTGGCTGTGTAATTCGTGCCCGTGGGTAGGGTCTGCGTGAGACTCATGGTCAAGGGTTGCGACAGGCTCTTCAGCTCGGCGCTGACGCCGTCCAACGCGCTCGTCGAAGGAGACGTTGCCCGCTGGCTCGTGAACTGCGCCGTCGCCCTCGGGTCCCAAATTCCCATCGCCCGCTGGATCGCATTCTTCGGCGTCTCCACACTCAGCATCTGGATCGCGATATCCGTGTTATTGGACATCACCAGCGCCAAATAATCCTTGAGCGACAGTTCCAACTTGTCGCCGTGCACGAAATCCTTGAGCCGCACCGGATCCTTCAACTCGACCTTGGTCTGCGATTTCGAAAAGGTCTCGCGGAAATACGACGGCTTGGGGAAAGACGACATCTGCGCAAACGCGCCTGCCGCCAAAATTGATCCTGTAATAAGAGTTCGCAACAGCATAGTTCTACTCGTAACGAATGGCCTCGATCGGATCCAGCTTTGCGGCCTGCACCGCCGGATAGATCCCAAACAACAACCCAATGAATACCGACACGCTGAACGCCACCACGATCGATGACGTGGTCACCACCGTCGACCACCCGGCCACCGACGCGATCACCTTCGACAGCGTGAACCCGAACAGAATGCCGATCAGTCCTCCGACAATCGAGATCAACACCGCTTCCGTCAGGAACTGACGTACAATGTCGCCCTGCCGTGCACCGATCGCGCGCCGAATTCCGATTTCCCGCGTCCGCTCCAGCACCGTGGCCAGCATGATGTTCATAATGCCGATGCCGCCCACCAACAGGGAAATACCTGCGATACAAATCATCACCACTTCGAAAATGAACGACGTCTGCTTCTTCTGCTCCAGCAGGCCCGCCGGCACCACCACTGTGAAATCGCCCGCGTCCTTGTGCGTCGCCGTCAGGATCGCGCGCACCACGTTGGACGTCTCGATCGAATCCACGTTAGGACCTACCTTCATGTAGATCCCGTCGATCTCATCTTTCAAGTAGCTCGTGTTGTCTTCAAAGCGGCGCATCACCGTGTTGAGCGGCGAGATGATCAGGTTGTTCCGGTTCATCGCCTGCACGCCCTCCACGTCGCTGTCGCTGGTCGCCTGCGGCGTCAGCACGCCGATCACCTGCAGCCAGCTATCGTTCACCTTGACGTACTTGCCGACCGCCTTGTCGTACCCCAACAGGTTGACCTTCGTGGTTTCCCCGAGCACGCACACCGGCGCCGATGCCTTGTTCTCGTCTTCCGTGAAGAACCGGCCTTCCACCAGCTTCAGGCTGTTGATCTCCATGAAATTCGGATACACGCCGATCAATTGCGGCTGCTCCTGGTTGGTCTTCGGCAGCAGCTTTTGCGGCTTGAACCGCTTGCGCGGCGTGATCGCCACCAGTCCCGAAACGTTCTCCGAGATCGCCCGGAAGTCGCGGAACGAAAGTCCCTGCGATACCGCGCGCACCGTCTGCAGTTCGTTGCGGTCCACCGCCTCGTGCGCCTCCACGATGATGTTGTTCACGCCCAACTGGTCGATGAAGCTCATCATTTCTTTCTGCGCCCCCGCGGTGATCGAAAGCATCGCCACCACCGCTCCCACGCCGAAGATCATCCCGAGCATCGTCAGCAAGCTGCGCAGCTTGTGCGCAAACAGGCTGGCCATGCCCATTACTAATTCAGGGCCGATATTGGAAAGTCCCATGACTATTTGCTCCCCGGCATTCCACCCATCGGGTTGCCGGCGCCACCCTGGGACTTTTTCTCGCCGCTCTTCTTCGCGTTCTTATCCGGCGAAGGGTCGGCCATGGCCACAATCTCCCCCGGTTCCACGCCGCTCTTGATCACCATCATCGATTCGCTCTGCTTCACCAACTGCACCTGCCGCGCTTCGAACTTGCCGTTCTTCCGCACGTACACCGTGTACTGGCCGTTCTTCTGGAAGACCGCCTGCGCCGGCACGTGGACCACATCGGGAAGTTTCTCGACCTGGATCTCGACATCCGCCAACAGGCCCGGCCGCAGCAGCACCTGCACCTGCGAATCCTGCTCCGGAGGCAGCGGCAATTTCGCATTCTTGCGATCTTCCTCGGTGAAGCCGCCGACATTCAGCCCGCGGCTCATGATCATCGCCAGCGGATCCGGTCCGCCCGGTCCGCCCTGTCCCCGCCGTCCCTGACCACCGCCCGCGCCGTCGCGTCCCGATCCGCCGCGGCCCTGACCCGGCGTGATTCCCGCCTTCGTCATCAGGTCCGTCATCT
Source organism: Candidatus Solibacter sp. (assembly GCA_025463045.1). GTDB lineage: Bacteria > Acidobacteriota > Terriglobia > Bryobacterales > Bryobacteraceae > Solibacter. Next base: position 7,006 of record JAOAPT010000097.1, on the reverse strand, counting down.
GCTTCTGCAGCTTGTCGCGCTCGTCACCCGTCGCGGCCTGCATCTTCTGCCGCAGGTCGGTCATCTTCTTGCGATCTTCGTCCGACATGTTCCCGAAGCCGCCGCGTCCACCCTGGCCGCCCTGACCGCGTCCCTGCGCATCCGGAGCGCCGCCCGCCGCCGCTGCACCGCCCGGACCACCGCCCGGACCACCGGGACCGCCCGCGCCGCCATTGCGACGATTGCCGCCGCCGCCGCCACGCCGTCCGCCAGTGTCCCCGCCGTCGCCCGCCGCTTCGTCCGGCTTCTTGGCGAATGGATCGGTCCTGCCCGACGGACTCTTCTTCGCATTCGCTTCCGCCGTGGCCATAATCCTATCGATATCCGAAGCCTTCATTCCCACGCCGGACAACAACTGTTTCATATCGATCGAAAAAATCACATCGAACTTCTTCGAAGGATCGCCGCTGAATACGTCCGACGATGCCGTACCGCTCATCGCCTTGATCTTTCCGCTAAACCGCTTGTCCGGGATTGCGTCCAACTGCAGCATCGCGTCCTGGCCTTCGCGCAGATTCGCGCGATCCAGCTCGCCCACCTTCGCCCACACTTCCAGCTCCGAAAGGTCCAACACGTCCGCCACCGGCATGCCGGGCTGCAGCGTGTCGCCTTCGCGGATATCCGGCATCTGCTGGCCGAAATTGAAATTGCCCGCGCGATTCTGCCGGATCGAAACCAGCCCCGTCATCGGCGCCAGCATCTTGCACAATGCGATGCGCTGCAGTTCGCGCTGCACGTCGATCATGCTCCGGTTGCGCTGCTCCAACAGCACGGCCATCTGCGAATCCGCCTGGTCCTGCCGCGCCTGAATGTCGGTTTCCAACTGCAGCAGCGCACGCTTCTGCTGCTCCAGTGTGAGCACGTTCTTCTTGCCGTCGATTTCCGCGATGATCGGGTTCCGCTGCACGTCCAACTGCGCGCGCCGCACGTTGTACCGCGTCTTCAGCAGCGTCACTTTGTCCTGGCTCTGCTGGATCGCCAGATCGGCCTTCGCCTTCTTGATCTGCTCGTCCACCGATTGCACGCTCAGCCGCGCCTCTTCGAGCGCGCTCTGACGTTCGCTATCGTCGTACTCCACCACCAGGTCCTTCTCTTTTGCCAGCGAACCGACCGGCGCCAGATCCGTCACCTGCACCGTGCCGAAGAGATTCGGCGCCGTCAACGTCAGCGTACGAACGGGCTTCAACTCGCCGCGCGAATACGCGCGGATCACCACGTCGCCGCGCTGCACCTTGGCCACCGGGACCAGGTCCTGCCGTTCCGGCATGGACTTGTAATAGCGGTAGCCGTACCACGCGCCACCGGCCACAACGACCAACAATAATGTACGGAATATTGCCTTTTTCATGAAAGATCAGAGTCCTGCCGACGGCGGCGCGCCTGGTTCCGCGCCACCCCGCCGGCTCATTTTACAGTTTCTTCTTGGCCCGCTTCGCCGAGTCGGCCGGATTTTCCAGCGTCACCACATCGCCTTCCTTCAACCCGCTGGTCACGATCACGTCGTCGTCGTTCTGCTTGCCGACTTCAATCGGCCGGATGGCGAATCCCTTGCCCAACTGCATGAACACCGCCGGCTTGCCGTCTTTGGCAAAACTGGCGCGCGCGGGAATCAACAGCGTACTCTCCACGCGTTCGATGATAATTTCGGTCGAAGCGCTCATGCCGGGCCGCAGCCGCTCGTCCAATTTCGTAATCGTCGCCCGCGCCGGGAAGGTCTTCTCCGCCGTCGCGCCGCCCTTGAACACCAGCGCCGCGATCGGGCTGATCCAATCCAGCGTCGCCGTGAACTCGCGATCCGGAATCGCATCTACGCGAATTCGCACGCTCTGGCCGAGCTTCAATTTCCCGCGGTCCACTTCTTCCAGCTTCAAAGCCACATACATCTGCGAAAGATCCGGAATCTCCGCGATCTCCGCACCCGTCCACGCATTGTCGCCTTCTTTGAACGGCGGCGTCGCCTGTCCGAACGATCCCTGCGAACGGAAGTTCGGCAGCACATTCACAATCCCGTCGATCGGCGCCTTCAACTGCATCATTCCCAGATAGCCTTGCGCCGTGTTGAGATCGCGAACCGCCTTATCCTTGCGCTGGTTGAGGCGGCTCAAATCCGCTTCGTGCCCCACCTGGTGCGCATTGATCGAAGCCTTCACGGTCTGCAGCGAGCCTTCCGACACGCCCACCTGAATCCGATTCTTCTCGCCCTCGATCGCCGAAAGCACTTCCGCTTTGCTGGCATCCAACTTGGAGCGCTCCAGATCGTACTCGCTCGACATCTTGCTCATCGAATCGGCTTCGTCGTCGATCTTCTGCGTCGCCTTCGTCTGCACAATGTCGCCATCGGCCGCGCGCACCTGCGTCGTCCGGCTGATCACGAACTGGTCCTGCTGCGAGCCGTCGAACTCTACGACCACATCGCCTTTCTTCACCGGGCGGCCGGCCTGCGCCAGCCGAACGATCCGCAAACCCGGAACCTGCGGTGCCTTCATCACGAGCGAGCGCGCGCTCTTGATATCGCCTCGAGTCCGAACGCTGATAATGAATTCCCCGCGTCGCACGCGGGAAACCGGTACTTCCACTTCCGTCGTGCCGGTATACCGGTAGGCCGCGAATGCGGCGCCGCCGAATAATCCGAGCACCAGGGTCCAGGTGATGATCTTGACCCTGCGCGGATTCGATTTCCCCAGACGCTGGCTGGGTCGTTGGTCCTTGGATGCCATGAGTTGTTTCCTGTCGCTCGCCGGGACGTCCGATTTGCCGGTTCCCGCTCCGTTTCAACCGCCCTACTGCGCCAAAGGCGCATTGCCGCCCCGCTAGGGGCTAGATGGGACGCTGCAGCGCGATCACATCCCCTTTTTGTACGCCGGACTTGATTGCCACGGTCGTGAAGTTCGGCAGACCCAGCTCCACCTTTTTCTTGATCCAGCCTTCCGGTCCCTGCACGAAGACGTAAGATCCGCTCTCTTCGGAGAACACCGCCGAGAGCGGCGCCACCATCGTGTTCCGTTCGGCGCTCAGCTCGATTTCCGCCGAGCCCGTCAGATCCGGAATCACGCGCGGATCCATTTTGTCGATCTTGATCCGCACCGGGATTTCACCCACGAAACGCGCGCGGAAAGTGCTCGCCTTGGCCATCGCACCGATGCCCACCAGGCTGCCCGGCAGTTCGATATCCGGATACGCGTCCATGTGGATCGTCGCCCGCATGCCCAAGCGCAGCTTCTCCGCGTCCACCTGGTTGACGGTCGCATTCAGGACCATCGAGCTCGGGTCCACAATCTGCACGAACGGCTGTCCCGCCGCCACCTGGTCGCCTTCGCGGATCTGGCCGAATTCGCCATTGCGGACGATGCTCTGCATCACCACGATGCCGTCCATCGGCGCCTTCACCGACATCTTTTTCACGTTGGCTTCCGCGCGCGCCATCTCGATCTTCGATTGATCGCGATTCAGCTCCGACGAGCGGATCTGTGCGCGCTGCGATTCTTCCACGAACGTCGCTTCTTCCAGCAACTGCTTGTAGTTCGCTTCCGACTCTTCCACCGTCAGCTTGAATTTCTCGGCATCGATCGCCGAACGGACTTCGGCCGTTTTCAGGTCGAGAACCGAGCGCTCCCAATTCGCCTTCGCCGTGCGCACCGATTGGTTGTGCACCTCTTTCACGGCGGCGAGATTGGCCAACATCTTCTTGACCATGTTCTCCTGCTGGATCGCCGTGTCCTTGTAATCGTCCAGGCGCTGCAATTGGTTCTGCGGATCGAACTCGGCCACCACGTCGCCGGTCTTAACGCGGACGCCTGGGTTGGCCAGTTTCATCAGCACCAGGCTGAAGTCGCCCATCTGGCCGCCACCGCCGCCGCCACCTCCGCCACCGCCGCCGCCTCCGCCCTGTCCGCCGCCGCCGCCACCGCCGCCGTCACCGCCGCGATTCAAACCGCTGCGGCTGCCGAGAATGCGCGGCGCCATGAGGGCCGCGAAATTCTGCGCGTTCACCGTCCCGTTCACCCTCACCGTCGCGTGTAAATCGCCAAGCCCCACGACCACAGTCGATACCGAGACCACCGAGCCCTTGTTCGCAACTTTCGCGTCATTTTGGGTTTTGAAATAGTACGCGGCGCCCGCACCAAGCACCAGGATGGCGATGATTACGCCCCACAGCCCGGTACGGCGTTTGCGCTCGGGTTCTGCCTTCGGCGGGACCGCGGAGGGTCCCGGTTGTGGTTGCGCCAGCGGTCCACCGGGAGCGGGCGCACTACCTGTGTTCGATTGCATTTCTTCCTTCCAAAAGACCTGTCGGTCCCGCTACGAACGGGTTTGTGTCAACGTGAAGACGTCGTGTGTTTCACAAAGGTTATTCCGGAATAGCTCTAAAGTTCACTTTTTTATGGCACCAGAGAGCTAGCGGATTTCACCTCTAACGGTAAATCTCGGTTGAACGTTTATAGTAATACACTTACGGATTAAAATAATACGTCGAAATCGACCGTAAATCTGCGCCCCCGGTGACCGAAAAAATGCCCGAATGCCGGGTCGGCGACGTTCCAGTGCACCGCTTCCGGGTTGAAGTGGTTGCTCAGGTTGAAGCCGCTCACCGAAACCCGCACGGCGTAACTCTGGTTCACCTGAATGTCCTTCGACACCCGCGCATCCAGCGAAAGGAAGCGCGGGAATCGCCGCTCGTTCGGTGTCCCAAAGTAGTTCTGCGCCGCATCCAGTGCACTATACGGGAAGCCGCTCCGATACTCGATCACCGGCGCGATCCGGAACTTCCTCGGCAGTTGCACTAAACCCCATGCCAGGAATCGGTTGGGTAGATCCGCCGCCGAGTTGGCAATCTGGTTGGGCCGCACGATCGGAATCGGAAACGTGCCCAGGAAGGTGCCGAAGTCATTCAGATCCCCCCGTCCTTTACTACGCACGTAGGAAAAAAACAGCTCGCTCGTCTCCCCCATCCGGAACCGCGCCGTCGTCTCGAATTGCCGGTACCGGGCGCCCCCGGTCCCTGACAACAGGTGCGCCCCCAACCCGGTCTCCGGATCGGGCGGCACCGGATTCAGGATCACCAGCCCATCCGAGAGGCTCTGCATAAACCCCGTGCGCAGTTTCAGATACCGCCCCACCGGCTGCTCGAGTTGCACCGTCCAGTTCACGCTCTGCGGCGAAAAATTCCCGTCGATCGGCTCCTGAATGATGAACGGATGCCGCACCCGCGCCTGCCCCAACGTGTTCAGGTAAAGGAAGGGCCCGCTCGAAATCTCCCCCGACGCATCGTAAAAAGTCTGAGCTTGGTCTGGGTACTTATTAAAAACGTAGACGTTCAGCGGCACCCGGTCGTAGAAGAACCCGAAGCCGCCGCGCACCGTCGTCCCTTGCCCCGGGATCGGATTCCATGCGAATCCCGCCCGCGGCGCCACCCGGAACGCGCCCGATACCTGCTGCGATTCCACCCGCGCTCCCAGATCCAGACTCAATCGCGGCGACACGATCCAATGATCCTGCGCGAAGAAGTTCGTCTCGATGTCGGAGATCTCGAAACTCCGCGGCCGGGTGAACGTGATCCGCTCCGTCAATACCCCCGCGCCGTTGAGTATGTCGACGGGTCGCTCTGCAATCTGTCCGTTTTCCTCGCTGCTGGCGACATAGAGCCCCAACTTGTAGTGGTGGATGCCCAGCCCGTGCACCGGAGCGAACGCGAACGTCGAGAGCCCGCTCAGCCGCACCGCCGTTCGCTGCTTCTCGGCGTAGTAGTTTCCCAGATTGCCCTGTGGCGTAATCGCCAGGTCGTTGGTGCCCCGCCCCCAAACCCCGACGTCGAAGCTCGTCACCGAGAACGTATTCTCGAAAAGCGACTGGCCGACCGACATCCGGTGCGCCACCGTCCCCGTGTAGTTGTGGGTGCTGGCGTCGGGAGTCGTCTCCTCCGGGTTGAAGTAGTTCAGGTTCACGTGCCCCAGCCGCTGCGGAACCACGTGGAACGTCGCCGTCAGCAACTGTTTGCTCGTCGCCACCCAGTCCAACTGGGTGAACGAATTCAGCCCTTCCTGCAGTTTCTGATTGCGTGGAAACGGCAGCGTATAAACCGCCGTCTTGCGGATCTCGTACTCGAAGCCCTCGGCCAGGTACAGTTTCCCCGACACGATCGGCCCTTCGAAATTCAGCCGCGGAGTCGCCGTCTTCAGCCCGCGAAGCTCCCAGCTCCGAATCCGGAATTCCGGGAACGGATCGTTCAGTTCCCACTTCCATTTATCCCCGCCGCGCTTCGTCTCCACCGACACCAGCCCGGCCGTGAACCGGCCATATTCCGCCAGGAACGCCGTCTGATACACGTTCAGCGTTTGCACGCTGTCGATCGGCACCGTCAAACCGAACTGCCCCGTACCTGGATCGGTCACGTCCGCCGAGTTCACGATCAGCGCGCTGCGGTTCTCCGGACTATCCGAAATCCGCAATGCTCCGCCCGGTTCACGCACCACCCCGGGCACCAGCGGCAGCGCATCGGCCACCGTTGCCGGTCGGTTCGGCAATTCCTTGGCAAGCTGTCCCGTGACCGTGGTCGCGGGCGACGAACCTTGCTCCACCGTGCTCGCCTCGCCCTTGACCTCGATCTGCGTTTTTTCCAGCGAAGGCGTCAACGTCACGTCGAGCGCCGCGAGGCCGCCGGGCGCGAGATCGACTTCGCGCTCCACCGGCTCGAAGCCCTTCTGCGCGATGGATACCTGATATTTGCCGGGCTTCAGTTCGTGGAAGGTTGCCTTGCCGTTGACGTCGGTATCGGTGACCACCGGCGCCGCGTCACCCGATTTCAGTTGAACGCGCACCCCCGGCACGGCCAGCTTTCCCTGGTCGGATACCGAGACTTCGAAACTGAGCCCCGCCTGCGGCGGACTGGCGAGCGCGGCCACCCCGAAAAGCCAAACCGCTGCGAGGACAATCCCCCTCGTGTGGTTCACCCGTTTATTTCCCTATCTAT
>JAOAPT010000073.1 GCA_025463045.1 Candidatus Solibacter sp. | reverse complement strand
GCTTGGGCGGACGAAGCTCGGCGTTGTCGCTGCCATAGCGGGTCAGGCCGGCCCAATCCTTGGACTGCGCGGCGGCGAGACAAACAACAAGAAGGCAGATGCCCGGGGCTTTCATCTACTTCTTAATTCCGAAGCTGTAGAGGGTGCTGTCGAACGTGTTGATGTAGACGCGCCCGTTGGCGATCGAGAGTCCGCTCCAGTGATTCCAGGAAGTGATCTGGTCGCCGCTGGACCACAGCTCTTTGCCGGTCTGCGCATCGAGCGCGTAGAGCACGGCGTGCGTGGAACCGGGGATGCGGCGCTCGGCGGTGTTGTCGAGCCCGACATCGGGAGACGATTGATCGGTGTTCTCGCCGTTGCCATAGGCGTAGACGACGCCGTTGGCGATGACGGGCGGCTCGGCGTGATTCATGTCGCGCGAGATCCAGGCGGGCGTGAGTTGCAGCTTGCCGTTCTTCTCTTCCACCTTGAAAGCGACGATCGCGCCGTAGGTGACTTTGCCGTTCTCGATCGGCGCTTTGAACTGCGAGTGCTTGGGTCCCCAGATCGGGGTCAGGACCCAGCGCGTGCCCTTGGAATCTTCCCAGCTCGCCATCGAACCCCAGATGCCGGCGGACGCGTAGTTGACCTCTTCGTTGCACAGGAGCGGCGTGCGATGGAGCGGCGTGCGATGATCGTCGCCGCCGATCGAGGCGATGTCCATGAGGTACACGCGGCACTCCTTGCCGGCGTCGACCATGAGTTCCTTGCCCTTGTAATTGAAGATGGCGGGGGTGACCTGCATATCGAGATCGCGCTTGACGAGCCACTCGGCGTTGGAGGGGCCATAGTAGTCTTCGAGCATCAGCATCTTGGTTTTCGGATCGGGCTTGAGGCCGACGAGGCCGTTGCCGTAGATGCCGTTCTCCGGATCCCAGCGTCCGTCGCCGGTGCCCGTGTACATGGTGCCATTGGCGCTGATCGCGGGGCCGGTGCGTCCCCACATGCCGCCGCCGGCGGGACCCCAGGTACCAACTTTCTTGGTGGCGAGATCGTACACATACGCGACGTTCGGATTGCCGCCGCAGCCCTGAGCGGTGTGCGTGTAGATCATGTTGTTGAAGAGGTTCAGGGCATAAGGCTTGCCGTTAGGCGGCATGAATTTCGAAGGCTGCGCGACTTCTTCGCCATCGGCCACATTCAACTGATGAAGCATGCCGTCCCAACTGGCGGCATAGATGGTGTACTTGCCGGGCGCGCCGGCGGGGCCGATCACGGGCGTAGCGGTCATGCCGCCGGGGCAGAGAATGCCGCCGCCGCGCCCACCATTGGCAGGAGGAGTCCAGGTGCTGTTGAAATGTTTCTTCCAAAGAATCGAGCCGGTCGCGACGTCGATCGCGTAGAGATTGTCGGAGACACCGGTTTCAATCGCGATCTCCCTGGGCCCTGCCGGAGTGTTGACGCTTCCCACGATGAGCGGCGGAAGCAGCGAGTGCATCTGCCGCGGTTCGTTATCCAGCTTGAGCTTCCAGAGAAGCTTCATGCCCTTCACGGAATCCGTGCTGAGAATTTTTTCGTCTTTCTGCCAGGCCGTACGCTGCACGTTGCCGCCGTCGGTGAGCCAGTCCGCTCCCCAACTGATGACGCAACCTGCCGCAAGGGCAACCAAAATCGGTTTTGTTCGCATTCCCATCCTCGTAGTGTAGTGCGGCGCGGCAACCGGTGCGATCCGGATGCCCCGCCGCTTCCTGATTACAGTTTAGAATCTGAAACGCGCCGACAAGACCGCACGGCGAGGATCAATTTGCGCGCTTTGGATGGTGCCGAAAGCTGCGTTGGTCTGTGCGCCCGAGGTGAAGTTGTAGGTCAGAGAAGTATTCGGATTACTCGGGTTGAAGTGGTTGAACGTGTTGAACGTCTCCACGCGGAGTTCGAGCGTCTTGCCTTCCGCGATGCGCGTCATCTTGGCGAGCGAGAGGTCGAGATTCCACAGCCACGGACCGTAGAACAGCGTCGGTGGCGTGTTGCCGATGCCCAGCGAGTTGGCCGCCGGAAGCTGGAAGTTGGCGGCGTTCAGGGGAACCTGGAGCCGCGGATCTTCCGTCTTCGAAGGCAGCGAGCCGTCGGTCGTGAAGATATTGCTCCCCATCTGGCAGCGGAACGGGAGATAAGCGGTGGGAGTGCCGGTCCAGAATTGCGAGGGCTGTCCGGTGGCGCCGCAGCCGACGGTGTACGGAGTGCCGGCGTAAATCGAGCCGTTGCCGTTGATGTGCCAGCCGTCGAGGACCGCCTTGGTGACCGCGTTGCGCCACATCTTGCTGACTTGCGGCAAATCATAGCCGAAGTTGAAGTTGACGGCATGGCGGCGGTTGGTGACGTTCTTCGTCAGCTGCGCGTCGACGAACTGAAGAAGCGCGGTCTGACTGGCATTGTTGTACACGATGGTTCGGGAGAAGGTGTAGTTGAGGTTCCACTGGGCTCTTCCGACGCGCCGGTTCAACTGCATCTGGAGCGAGTTGTAATTATTGGTGTAGCTGTGGGTGAAGTCGATGATGTTGCCGATCCCGGCATAACCCGTCATGGCGCGGATCAGGTTGGTGGAATAGAAGCCAGGGTTGGCCGGATTGGTCGTCGGGTCGATGAACTTCGGATTGGGGCAACCCCCTTGTACGGGGTTGGCACAGCCCGAAGGAGTCCAGGTGGTGAGCGGAGCGACGGCGTTGCCGTCGTACATCTGGCCGTAACCGTGGCGAAGAGCGTTGCCCACATACGAAATGTCGGCGATCAGGCCGCGGGTCAACTCACGCTGGATCCCAAAGCTCCAGTTGTAGGTAGCCTGTGGAGTATCGTTCTGGCTGCCGCCAATCAGATTCTGGGGCGTCAAGACTGCCTGCGAGCCGGCCAGTCCCTGGAAGTTGGTGTAGAGAATGGTGGGAGACAGGAAGTTGGGCGGCACCATCATCGGACCCTGGCCCGCGCTCTGCGCGCCGATATAGTCTACCGTCCAATTGCGGCCCGTAGTGATGCCGAAGCCGCCGCGCATGGCGGTCTTGCCGTTCCCAAATACATCCCACGCGAAACCAACGCGAGGTGCGACCTGGATCGGGGCGACATCGAAGAAGTGGCTCTGGTAGTACTTGATACCAGAATACGGAAGGCTGCCGGCGGCATACGACGAGGTGTCGAACGTGCCCTGACGAACGTAAGGGAAGACCGCGCCGTTTTTGGGATTGATCGCGATCTTGTTTGCCGTGGGGCAGGTGGTTGTGGTTACCGCGACGGAGCAGGCCGGATAGAGGAGTTGGCCGACCTTACTGGCGCTGTACGAAGCGGTGTCGAACAATCCGAGATTGGCGCCTTGAGAGTTCAGGTCGCCGACACGGTAGAAGCGCACGCCGTAATCGAAGGTGAGGCGGCGGCTGGCCTTGAAGGTGTCCTGCAAATACCACTCGACTTGGGTGTAGTGCGCGTGGTTGACCAGCTTCGTGTTGTCATCGCCGTAGGCGAACATGCTGCCCATGATGGCGTTGGCATAGGGATAGTTGGTGTCCAGCGGATTAGCGCGATCCGAGCCGAAGTAGTAGGTTCCCGCGGCATTGTAGACCGAGTACACGCTCACATTGCGGGCCATGCGCTCGTAGTAGAGGCCGCCCTTCAGGGTGTGCGAACCCTTTACCCAGGTAAGATTGTCCTGGATCGTCTGCAACTGGTCGGTGCCGGTGAACGGCCAGCGGCTGTCCTGGCTGAATGTGGGAGCGGCAGTGACGCCCTGGCCGGAGGACTGGGCGCTGAAACCGGAGGGCAAGCCGAAGTTGACCGCCGGCAACAGGTTCAGGATGTTGCTTCCCTGGTTGATGCGCGGCAAGGTCAGAGAGGTGCCGTTAATATCCTTGAGCGGCAGCAGGCTCTGCGCGTAAGTCTTGACACCGCCGGTGTAGACATCTCCGCTGGTGTCGGTGAGGGGATTGACGCCCTGTAAGCCGCGGTTGATGCCCCAACTGAATTCATTGATCAGGGTCGGGCTGATGGTGTAGATGAGGGTGCCCAGAGCGCCCGCGGATTGCACGTGGTAGCTGGCCGGGAACTGTCCCCAAGCGCCGCCCGGGGGGCCCACCGTCACGTTGTAACCGTTCACCGCCTGGTAGTCCTGCAGCAATCGAACGAAGGTCTGCAATTTCGGTGAGATGTTGTAATCCAGGCGGAAAATCTTGTCGTCCAGCGGCCGCACCTGCGGCAGGACCGCACGGAAGTTATACCCGCGGTTGCCGGTCGGATCCAGCGCCAAGCCCTGTGGAGAGGGCATCGGGAAGAGATTCAGCATGGCCTGCCCCTGCGGGCTGATCCGGTTGGCGGGGATTACGTTACCCGGGAAAGGCGCCTGCGTGGTGGGGTCGATGATCGGAATCTGAACACCGGTCGTGGTTACCGTCTTCGAGAAATCGCCCGCCCGCTCCAGCGCCGTAGGCATGGTGTAGGTGGCGTTGGAGACGGTGCTGTTGAACAGCTTGTCAAAGGAGAAGAAGAAAAACAGCTTCTGCCGCGCCTTATTGAAGCGTGTGCCCGGGATGATCAGTGGACCGCCGATGGTGCCGCCGGGATTCTGATACCGGTAGCGGGTCCTCGGCACGTTGGTCTTGTTATTGAAGAAAGAGTTGGCGTTCAGGCTCTCGTGACGGTAATAGTAATAGGCGCTGCCATGGAACTGGGGCGTGCCGTTCTTGGTGGTCATGGTCAACTGCCCGGCGGTGCGTCCGCCGTACTCCGCGGCATAGTTGGAGACCAGCAACTTGACTTCGCCGATGGCGTCGATCGAGGGGCTGATGTATCCCGCGTTGAGGTTCCCGGAGTCCTGACTGGCGGCGCCGTCCATGTTGAGGATGATCTGGCCCTGCTGCCCCCCGTTGACTCCGGGGATGCCGCCGCCGCCCCAACCGCGATAATCATTCGACGCGGTGGACTGCACGCCCGGCAGCGTCATGATGAGGCTGACCGGGTTGCGACCGCGAGTCGGGGTGTCTTGAATCTGCTGTAGATTGATGGAAATCGAGCGGTCCGAACTGTCGGTGGCCACGTGTACGGATTGGCCCTGCACTTCGACCGTGCTGGTCACATCGCCGACGGAGAGTTTCAGTTCGTGCAGATCCACGCGTTCCTGGGCGGCCACACCAATGCCGTTTTGCGCGTAGACCTTGAAACCGGCCTGCTTGATGCTAAGGCTGTAGGTACCCGGCACGAGACTCGTAAACGTAAAACCGCCGTTCGAATCCGCCGTGAAGTTGTGTACCTGCTTGGATAGGTCATTGGTGAGGTTCACCATCGCGCCGGGCACAACCGCGCCCGCCTGGTCGGTGACAACTCCCGTGATTTGGCCGGTGACACTCTGGCCGTTAACTACTGGCAGCGTAGCCAGCAGGCAAATCATTACAGCGACGAGACAACGTAGCCCGTTCATACTCCCCCCACTTGTTGTTCTGGTTTATTTGCGCCGGCCGAGCGAGATTGTGGCCGGTGACAATAGCGAGCGCCCTGAAGGAAATGGATGGTCGCGCCCCGTGCGCGAATCGGCCTTTGGCTCTGCGAATCAAGGGACGAGGACACGGACGGCGAGCTGTGTGAACCCCTCGTAGCGAATTGCGACGTCACGGTCGCCTGCATCCACGCTCCCTTGAAACGTATCAAGCCAAAGACAGTGCGTAAAGCATATAACCTGGCGGAGGCCGCTGTCAAGCGTTTGCACGAGAATTCAATCTCATCTCTTGACAGACAATTCCGGAAGCTAGTACGCTACAAGCACTCATTCGGCTTGTGCCGGTATAGGCCTCCAAACCGCGTGGAGACTCATCCTCTGGAGTAGAGTTTCGAGGAATTCGATGATCCCTCGGGTGGCGAGTACCGCACATCAGTCCAATCCCATGAATACTCTTTCGTCTGCGTCGACGTTGATTCGCGAGGCGCTCTCGGCCGGTGAAGGCGTGGTCCGTCTTGCACCTTGCTGGGTGCCCCGCTCCTTCCTTATGCCGGGCGGCCGCCTCAAGCTGGATCCGCGCGACCTCTACATTCTCGGAGGCCATCGCGGCGGCATCGACGAACGCTGGTTCGCCTCGACCAC
>JAOAPT010000066.1 GCA_025463045.1 Candidatus Solibacter sp. | reverse complement strand
CCTCGGCGGACTCTCCCCGCCCTAAGATCCGATCGACCCGGGATTGTCCCTCGGCGACGCGGCCGCTTCGAATCAGCGCCATTCCCAGAACGTAGTCCAGTGCAGGTTCGGAAGTTTCGAAGGGCGTCAAAAGATCGACGGCGCTCCGGAATTCCCCGGTCCTCAGGCGGCAGTCGGCCAGCAGCACGGCGATATTCACGTCCGCGGGTTGCGCACGATGAAGGGTGTCGAATTCGGCGGCCGCTTCCGGAATCTGAAAAGACTTGTAGTAGGCCAGTGCAAGGTTGAATCGGAGCCGGCCATCCAGTTCGCGCGGCGCTGCCTTAAGAGCGGCCGTATATTGGTCGATCGCCTCCTGATACCGTCCCAGCTTGACGAGGACCGCTCCCAAGTTCGAACGCGCTTCGAACCGGTTCGGGTCGGCGGCAATACAAGCTTGGTACTCACGGGCCGCACCCTGAAAATCGCCCGCCTGATGGAGCTGTACAGCGCGCTCCAGGGCGCATTGGGCACCGGACAAAGGAAGAGTCAGAATCGCGGCAAACAGGGCGAACCGCAGGGGAATCGGCAAGGATTCGCGCTCCTATAGGACAGGATTTTAACACTAAGAGGCTAAGCCAGCGTCGCCTAAACCCTTTGTGAACAGTGATATGCTGCGTTAACGGATCTCGTAACGTTGCGAAATAGCACAGTCTGTACGTTAACGGTCCAGTCGGAACAGGTAGATGCCTGCCTCCGCCTCACACGAGGAAACTAGCCGCCGTGGCGACCCTCGCCAAAGTTGGTACTAACAGGACTATTTGCATATTTCAAGGGTTTCTGGCGGGCGCCTGGAATAAGTTCTGGCGGCCGCTCTTTGGAAACCTTTACCCTAAAGGAGGCCCGCACTGTACGGTTACTATACCCGAACCCAATCCTCGTTAACCCAAACCTTAAGAGATTAGCCTTTTATTTTCAAGTAGTGCTTTTATACTACCTTCGAACCTGCAATGCACTATGGGATGCGGTTCCATGTTTCGAGGGAGTGCACATGAATAACAGATTTATGTGGGGCAAACGGAGCGTCTTCCTGGCCGTTTGGGTCTTTGCATTGACCGCCGAACTCTCGGCGCAAGGCATCTACGCGACACTGACCGGGATTGTATCCGACCCGTCGCAGGCGGTCGTCGCCAAGGCCGTCGTCAAGTTGAAGGACACCCAGTCAGGGTCGATGCGCGACACGGTGACGAACAATGAAGGGTATTTCACGTTCGCTTCCGTACCCGTCGGAACCTATGACCTCACTGTCGAGGCGAAGGGATTTAGCTTAGCCAAGATCTCGGGAATCGCGCTGGGCGGAGGCGAGAAGCGCAACGCCGATGTAAGCCTAAAGGTCGGTACCACCGCCGAGACGGTGGAGATTTCCGCGAGCGCCGACGCCCTGGTCCCCCTCGACTCCGGCGAGAAGTCGGCGACGTTGACCACGAAGGAACTGCAGAATTTCGTTCAGACCGGCAGCAACGCGGCCGAGTTCATCAAGATCATGCCCGGCTTCGGCGTTTCCAACGGCACCCAGAACAAGGCCAACTACAGTGGGGAAACCATCGGTATCAATGGAAACGGCGACGCGGGGAGCCAGAGCCCGCTAAACGGCGCATACTCCTACAATGGCCTGCCCGGCAATTCCCTGGACATCACCGCTGACGGCGCCCACGTTTCCGACCCCGGTTGCAATTGCGATACTCCGGTCAATCCGAATTCCGACATGATCTCTGAAATCCAAGTGAAGATGTCGAATTTCAGCGCGGAGAATCAAAAAGGTCCCGCGGTGATCTCGTCGGTCGCCAAGTCCGGCGGCAGGGACTTCCACGGTTCCGCGTTTTTGTATGCTCGGAACTACGCGATGAACGCCAATGATGCGCTGTTCAACGCCAATGGCCAGGGCCGTCCGGAGAACAAGTACTACTATCCCGGCATCACGATCGGCGGCCCGGTTCTGATTCCCGGCACCAGGTTCAACAAGAACCGCAATAAGCTGTTCTTTTTCTCGGGCTTCGAATATTTCTACCAGGTTCTCGACACCGGCTTGCTTCGCGCTACGGTCCCCACGGCAGGCGAACTGACCGGCAATTTCTCCCCAGCCGAAGTCGCCAAGGAAGGTAATATCACTGCCTCCGGCGGCCCTCCCGGACAAATTAAGGACCAGGCCACCTATCCGGGAGGCATCATCCCGGCGAACCTTATTGACAAGAACATGCAGAGCCTGATGAAGCTGTATCCCCGGCCCAATGCAAATCCCAACACGACCGGGGGCTACAACTACGTGCAGGCGGAAACGTTCAACCAAAACAACATCCAGTGGATGTCGCGTGTCGATTACAGCATCAGCGACAACACCAAGTTGTTCGTGCGCTATAACCTCCAGCGCGAAACGCAGCTTTTCCCGGTCGGCCTGTGGTGGCGGCAGACGGGCCAGGTCCCCTACCCGACTTCGGTCCAGGGCAAGAACAAGTCCGACTCCGTAACCGCTTCGTTGACCCACGTTTTTAACCCGACCATGACCAATGAGTTCGTTTTCGGATACACCTTCATCGGTTTCCCGAACGTGTTCTCGGACCCGAGTAAGGTCGATCGCTCGCAAGTCGGCTACGGCTATAAGGGTCTCTTCAAGAATGGCGTGCCGCAGATCCCCTCCTTCGGCGGCAACGGTTGGCAAAGTGAGGAAGCGGCGCTGATCTTCAATCCGGGCGGGTTCGAAGCAGGCGGGCCGACTGCCGGTTTATACGCCAACAAGTGGATGCCCAGCTTCAGCGATACGGCAACGAAGGTAGTCTCCACGCACACCTTGAAGTTCGGCGTGTTCTGGGAATGGATCCGCAACTCCC
This sequence comes from Candidatus Solibacter sp., assembly GCA_025463045.1. GTDB lineage: Bacteria > Acidobacteriota > Terriglobia > Bryobacterales > Bryobacteraceae > Solibacter. The sequence goes on along the minus strand of JAOAPT010000066.1, from coordinate 17,221 downwards.
AGCCGGCCAACAACAGCACCAACGGCAACCTGAATGTAAACGTCAGCAACCCGAACTCGTTAGGCAATGAGTACGCCGACCTGATCACCGGAACGCTGAACGGGTACAACGAGACGTCGTTCAATCGAATTAACGATATCGCTTATAGCACTTACGAAGGCTTCGTACAGGATTCCTGGAAGGTGACCCGCCGGTTCACGGTCGAACTCGGACTGCGCATGACGCACTTCACCCCCTGGGCGGATCGTACCGGCGCCGGCTACTCGATTTTCGACTACTCTCAGTACAAATCGACCTGCACCCCGCTGCAGTATTGCGGCTTCGTCTGGCACAAGCGCGATTCGTCGGTCCCGATTGGCGGCTACCCGACCCGGGCCTTGTTCTATCAACCTCGCGTCGGCGGTGCTTACGATCTGTTCGGCAAGGGCAACACGGTCCTTCGCGGTGGTTGGGGACGCTACTACTACCACTCCGGCCAGTTCACCAGCGGCCTGGATGTGTCCGCCGGGGTCCAAACCGTCAGTCTGGGCGCCAACGTAAATGGCTCACCTCTTCTGGCGCGAAATCTCGACACCCTGAACTTCAGCACCCAGGCTCTCTCACCGGCCGCGGTGGACAGCAAGGATGACAGGCAGCCCTACACCGACAGCTTCAGCTTCACGGTGTCCCAGCGCGTGCCGTGGTCCAGCCTGCTGGAAGTGGCTTACGTGGGCAACCGCAGCCGCGATCTGTCGATCAACGCGGGCGCCGGCAGCAACATCAACCTCGTTCCGGTGGGAGCCATGCTATCCAGCAGGAACGGCGGCGTCGATCCGAATAGCCTGACGGCGAATAACTTCCGTCCGTTACTGGGCTTCTCGGATCTCGGCCTCGCGACCAACAAAGCCTACGCCAGCTACAACGCCTTACAAGTAACGTGGGTGCGCCAAAAGGGGCGTTATACGATCAACATGAACTACGCGTTTGGCAAGGCGATGGGGATCGTTAATCCGTCTCTCGACTCCTTCAATCTCGCCAACGACTACGGAGTCCAGCCATCGAACCGCAAACACATTTTTAACGCGGCCTACTCGATCGAATTGGGCAACCCGATCCACGGCAACAGGTTAGCGGGCGGTCTCGTGAACGGCTGGCAACTCTCCGGCATCACGCAAATCCAGAGCGGGGCCAACCTGAGCGGCTTGAGCGGAGGCAACAACTTCAGCTTCAATCTGAATGGAACCAAGATCCCCGGCACGACATTCAACATCAGCAATGTGTCGCTTCTGGGAACACCCAACATTCAGCTCAACCCGACGCTGACGTGCGACCCGACCTCGAACCTGGGGCCGCATCAGTTCATTAACCCGAACTGCTTCGGCTTCCCGAACGCGCTCGGCGTAAACGGACCCAGCGTGCTTCCGGCAATCTACGGTCCGGCGTTTTTCAACTCCGACCTGGGGCTCTTCAAGAACTTCACGTTTAAGGAGTCGAAGAAGCTGCAACTTCGATTCAACGGGACCAACTTCCTCAACCACCCGCTGTGGTCCTTCAACGGCAGCAACCTGAACCTGAGCTTTGATCCGGCCACGGGCAAAGTCAACGCTCCGCTGTTCGGCACCGTTACCCAGAAACAGGGGCATCGTATCATCCAGGCGGCAGTGAAGTTCTACTTCTAGTCGCCTTAAGCGGAGTTTCCGGGCCGCGACCAGACGGGGGCGGGCGTCTCGCGAGAGGCATCCGCCCTTTTCCTTTTTTGAGCGGTACGATTTTGAGCGGTACGATTTTGAGCGGTACGATTAGACCAACAGATGCGAGGTCTACTTACGGCATTCCTGATCTTCGCGACGGCCCTTCGCAGCCAGACGGCGCCCCCTACCTTCCAGAGCATTTCCAAACAGGCCGAGGCGGCACGCGATGCCGGAAAAATGGAACAGGCGTTGACGCTGTATCAGAAAGCTCTCAAGCTCCGGCCCGCGTGGGACGAAGGCCTGTGGAACCTCGGCAACATCGCGTACGATCTGGACCGTTATAGCGAGTGCGCACCGGCATTCCGCCGTTTGGCGGACTTGAAGCAGAACAGCGCACCTGCCTGGACCATGTCCGGCCTATGTGAATACAAACTGCGCCGCTTCGATGCCGCTCTGGTCAGCCTGAGCCATGCGGAAACACTGAAATTCGAGGAGCCCGCCGAACTGGCGCGCGCCGCCCGGCTTCATCTGGCGCTCACGCTAACCAAGCTCGGCATCTTCGAGCGCGCGATCAACGTCCTCACGGAAATGACCCGCGTCCACAAGAAGACGCCCGAGATCGTAGTCGCGGCCGGGGTCGCTGGACTGCGGCAGCCGTGGCTGCCCGCCGAGGTGCCGGAGAGCAGCCGCGACCTGGCTTTTTCCCTGGGGGATGCGATGGCGTCGGCGATGGAACTGGACTACAAAGAAGCGACGCGGAAGTTCGCCGCCTTGGTGGAGCAGTATCCACAAGAACCGAATGTCCACTTCCGGTACGGCGCATTCTTGAACGTCCAGGATTCGTCCCAAGCCGTCGGAGAGATTCAGAAAGCGATCGACCTGGCGCCGGACCACGTTCCCGCACTGGTCGGACTCACGGTGATCTACATGAAGCGGGAAGATCTCGACAAAGCGCTGGAGTTCGGCGAACGCGCGACTCAGGCAAGCCCCGCCGATTTCTCGACGCACGTGGCGCTCGGGCGGGTGTTGCTGGCACGGGAAAACCCGGCTCGCGCGGCGTCGGAACTGGAGGCCGCGGTCAAGCTGGCGCCTGCGAGTCCGGAAGCTCGCTTCAGTCTTGCCTCCGCGTATTCGCGGCTTGGCCGTAAAGACGACGCTGCCCGGGAGTTGGCGGAATTCAAACGGCTGCAGCACCTGGATAAGTAGGCGGGCACAGCGCCCAAGGAGATCTCATGAAACACGGTTACCTTTCATCTTCACTGGCATCCGCACTGCTACTGGCGACTGCCTTCGGCCTGTCGCCCGCTCCCGCCCAGCAGTCCGCCGCTCCCACCGTCAAGACCACTGTGGAAGAAGTACTACTCGATCTCATCGTTCGCGACAAAAAGGGCAAACCGGTGACGGATGTGAAGCCGGAGGATCTCAACGTCCTCGACAACGGCGCCAGGCAGAAACTCACATCCTTTCGACTGGTTAGCGGGGCCGAAGCGCTTTCTTCGAGCGGCGCTAAGACCAGGCTCGATCCGCTTCGCCAGATTCGCGTGGTTACGCTCGCCTTCGATTCGATGAACGAAGCTGACCAGCGCAAGTTGGCGCGAAGCGCGGCAATCGACCTGATCAAAGGCGATCAGGGGACGAACGTGTATTACTCGGTTGTCGTGATCAATACTCAGCTTCTGGTCTTGCAACCGTTCACCAACGACAGGGCGGCGCTGACCAAGGCGATCGAGCGCGCCACCGGTGGGCTGAGCGCGACCAGCTTCGCCTCCGAATCCGAAGCGATTCTTACCCAGCTCAAACGCAATATGGGTGGGCAGAACGGAGCCGACCAGGATGGCCTGCTCTCCGCCGCCAGCCAGACCGCCAGCCAGACCATCAACAACGGCACTGACGCGCTCCAGGCCAAACTGGCCTCCGTGATGCTCGACATGCTGCGCATGGATTCCTCGGTAGCCGCACAGGGGGCGCGGCTCACGCTTTCCGCCCTCCGCGCGCTCGTCGAGGGACAGAGAACCATTCCCGGTCGCAAATCGGTCATCTATTTCACCTCGGGAATCTATCTCACTCCCGAGCTGGACGTGCCTTTTCGCAATCTGGCGAGCACCGCGAACCGCGACAACGTGACGTTCTATTCGGTGGATACGCGCGGCGTAATGACGGGCGCGCAAAACTCGGCAGCCCGCGGCCAGTTGAACGGCGCCACACGCGCCAGCGCGACCGATATGAGCAAGCTTTCCGGGGCGGTGACGAAAGACCAGGTGATGGCATCCGACAACGCCGAGATTTCCGCCCGGGCCAACGTTCAGGAACCGGTCCGAGACCTGGCCGAGTCGACCGGCGGCTTCCTGATCAGTGACAGCAACGACCTGCGCGTACCGCTGCGGCATGTCAACGAAGAAATCAGCGCTTACTACGAGGTGTCTTTCAACCCAGGCATTCAGAATTACGACGGCAGCTTCCGCAAACTCGCGGTCACTACCAATCGCAAGGACCTGGTCATCCACACTCGCAACGGCTACTTCGCGCTCCCGCCCGAGGCCCGTGCGGGAGGCACGCAGCCGTTCGAGACGCCGCTGCTCAAGATTCTCTCCGAGGCAAAGTCCTATGAAGACCTGAAATTTCATGCTGGGGCCATCCTGCTCCAGCCCAAATCGGAGGCAACCACGGTCGCGATCCTGCTCGAAGTGGCGCTCAACGACTTGCGGCCGAAACCGGGAACAGCCAAGCCGTTGCTCGATCTCCATTGCTCCCTCACCGCTCTGGTGAAAGACACCCGCGGAGAAGTAGTCCAGAAGTTGAGCCGGGATCGTGATTTCCAGGTGACCCCGGAGCAGTTGAAGCTCGGGCATTTCTTAGAAAAGATGACCGTCGCCCTGCCTGCTGGAGAATACCGGCTGGAAAGCGCCGTGATGGATCGCGAGAGCGGCAAAATCGGAACGCAGCGCTCCGCGTTTACGGTTCCCGCGGCGAGGTCAGGAGTCGCGATTTCCTCGCTGACTCCGATGCGCTCCTACACACCGAATGTAAAAGATCTCGACCCCAACGAGCCATTCCAATTTCAGGGTGGCAACATAACTCCGACCATGGACCTCACAGTTAAGAAGGGCCCGAACGCCGTCCTGCGCCTGTTTTTCACGGTATATCGAGACGCTTCCCTGACTGCCGCGCCGGCCGTGGACATCGAGTTCCTCCAGGGCGGCAAGATCCTGACGAAGGTTCCGATGCAACTGCCCGCAGCCGATGCGCAGGGCAGAATTCCTTATCTCATGACGATTCCAGCCGCCTCGATTCCTGCCGGAAGTTACGAGGTCCGCGCCACCGCGACCCAAGGCGCGACCACCGCCACCGCGAGCACAATGATCGTGATCGAATAGGTAAACCTCCGTTTTTCAACGTCGTTAACACGCACTCAGGGCGATCTGTTAACCGCCGGAAGGCGCGTTAACGCACTTGAATGCCGATTCCTCCGGCGTGTATACTGCCTTCAACAGTCTCGGTGACTTCACATGCAAGCATCCGCCGACTTTCGGCAGGAACGAGAGGAATTGGACGCGATTCTGGGGTCCGGCATACTCAGCCGCGCTCCCAATCTGGAACATCTCCTCACCTACGTCTGCGCCCGGTACTTCGAAGGTGCCGCGGAGCAGATCAAGGAATATAACATCGCGGTAGATGCTCTTGGGCGTTCGCCGGACTTCGACCAGAAGCGGGATTCCATCGTCAGGGTCGAGGCCCACCGGCTGCGCAAACGGCTGCGCGCCTACTACGATGCGGAGGGCGCGGATCACCCCATCCGGATCGACATTCCACCGGGCCAATATGCGCCGCAGTTCCTTCCGGCCGGATCCCTGCTACCCAGCTTAGGCACCGAAACCCTCGTGAGCCAAGCCGACGCCGCCAACGGCGCACCCGCTCCCCCGACCCACAATAACCAGCAGATCCACAATCAGCAGATCCACAATCAGCAGATCCATCAGCAGATGCGAGAGGAGCCTGAGCCGCAGTTGCCGGCGCTTGTTCCGGAAGCGGTCGGGCGAGTCATTCCCGCCGTTTCGCCGAAGCCGGGCTATAACGGACGCCATGCCGCGGTTACCCTCGGGCTGCTCTTGATTAGCGGTGCCGGTGCTGTCGCGATCTGGCGCGGCCCCGAGAAGAAACTCGACAAATCCCCGGTGCTGCCGCCTCCACCCGTGACCGCGGGCGTTAACCCGGTGGAGGTCCGGATTCTGGCCGGCAGGCAAAATGGCGACTACACGGATCGCTTGGGACGGGTTTGGCAAAGCGACCGGTACTTTCACGGTGGCTGGGTATTCGAAGCTCACGATCATCCGATTTTCGGAACTCGCGAGCCAAGGATTTACCAGGGCCGGCGCGAAGGCGCATTCTCCTACGACATCCCTCTCGCCCCGGGAGTCTACGAACTTCGGCTGCACTTTGCGGAGACTCTGTTCGGCGAAAACAATGTGGCCGGCGGAGGCGAATCGAGCCGCGTCTTCAGCGTGTCGATCAACGGCAAGGAAGCCCTGCACGAGTTTGACGTGGCCAGCGAGGCGGGACCGAGCACCGCCGACATCCGGGCCTTCAAAGATATCTCCCCGGCCTCCGACGGGAAACTCCATCTCGCGTTCGCGCCTACGAGCAATCCGCCGCTACTCTGTGCGATCGAGATCATTCCCGGCATTCCGGGAAAGCTGCGACCGATTCGCATGGTGGCCCTCGACCGCGTTTATGTCGATCCGCACGGGCGGAGTTGGGAACCTGATCGATATGCGCGCGGCGGATTGCTGATCGCACGGGCGACTCCCGTGGAAGGCACTGCCGATCCCGAACTGTTTCGCGGCGAGCGCTTCGGGAATCTCCGCTACGTCATCCCCGTCCCGCCAGGGCGCTACGGTGTCACGCTCTACTTCGCCGAGCTCTGGTTCGGCCCTGACACTCCGGGTGGGGGTGGCGTCGGCAGCCGCATCTTCGACATTCTGGTCAACGGCGTAGCCATGCGCCGCGGCTTCGATGTCTACAAAGAGGCGCACGGCGCGGCGCGCAGCATCACCTGGAGCGCACATCGCCTGGAGCCCGACGCTCAAGGGTAACTGAACATTTCGCTCGTTCCCATCCGCAATTACGCCTCCGTGAACGCCGTCGAAGTCTTAGACGAGTCGAAGTAACCGCAGCCACGGCGCAGGAGGCGGCCTAGTAGAATTCGAGTATTGCCCGATCGGCTCTTGAGTAATAGCTACCGCTTGCCAGGCAAGGGTCACACAGAGACCTAGCCAATGAGGCGAGTTACTCTGATCGTGTTAGTCGCGGCTCTCGCCTTCAGCGCCGGCGCGCCTAAAGCCGATCTCAACTTGCAGGATGCAAGCGGCCACAAGGTAACATTACGCGATCTGCGCGGGAAACCGGTGGTACTCGACTTCTGGGCAACCTGGTGCGAGCCCTGTCGGGCCGAAAAGCCGATGCTCGTGGAGAGGGAGAGACAATATGCGGCGCGCGGCGTTCAGTTTATCCCTGCCTCGCTCGACGCGGCCAAGACCAAGGCCCGAATCCCTGCGTTTCTGGCGGAGCACCATGTCGAATTCCCGGTCTGGGTTGGCGCCAGTTCCGACGATTTCGACAAATTGCACCTGGGCAACGCAGTGCCTGCGACGGCGTTCCTGGACGCCGACGGCCATATCGTTGCCCGCATTCTAGGTCAGGCCCGCCCCGAGGAGCCTCTGGTCAAACATCTGAAGTAACTACCGCCCCTGCGGTCCGGTCTTCGCGGTGATCCCGCGCTCCTCGTCGATCGTCAAGAACTGATCGACGGCGACCTTCCCGAGTTGCTGCCGGACACCGCTAGGCCATTCCACCAGCAGCGTCGCACTCGTATCTTTCCCGAAACCGAAGGTGAGTGCCAAGTCGCTCTGCGAACAGTAGCTGGACCCGCTGCGCACCATGTTCCACTGCTTGCCGGAAGCACTCTCGACCCTCACCACCGCACCGATGCCGTCGCGGTTGCTCTTCGTGCCGGAAAGCCGGACCGACAGCCAGTGATTGCGATTGCCTCCATCGTTGCGAAACAGGTAGGCCGGTCCGTGATTGGTGGAGATCAGCAGATCCAGATCGCCGTCGCGATCGAAATCGGCATACGCCGCTCCGCGCGCCACGATCGCGCGATTGAACTCCGCGCCCATACCGCCCGTCACGTTTTCGAATTTGTGATTCCCCAGGTTCCGGAACAGCAGCGGCGCCTCGCGATAACTCACCTTCGGCTGTACCTTGCCGATCTCCTCCTCGATGTGGCCGTTGGCGGCGAAGATATCGGGGTAGCCATCGAGGTCATAGTCGAAGAAGAAAACGCCGAATGCGAGCGTTAACAGGCTGGAGCGGCCCACGGCGGAGGACGGAGCTTCGTCCACGAACAGGCCCTTGCCTTCGTTATGGTACAGGCCGAGCATCTGGTTCGAGAAATTCCCCACCAGCAGATGCGGCCGCCCGCTGCGATCGTAGTCGGCCCAGTCGGCGCCCATCGCGCCGCGCGCCACACCATCTTCTCCGTAAGCCACTCCGGCGGTCATACCCTCTTCTGTAAAGGTCCCGTTCTTGTTGTTGCGATACAGCTTATTGGGCTGCGTGTCGTTGGCCACGAAGAGGTCCGGCCAGCCATCGCCGTTGTAATCGAGCACCGTCACCCCCAACGACTTACTGGTCGGGTCGCCGACGCCCGCCTTCTCACCGACATCCTCGAACCGGCCGCCGCCCAGGTTGTGGAACAGGCGGCTGCGCGTACCCTTGTAAGATTCCGGCGTACAGTAGGATTTCGCTGCGCCATCGAGCGAACAGAAGAGATCGATCTTCTGATTCCACTGCACGTAGTTGGCGACGAACAGGTCCACCTTGCCGTCGCGATCGTAATCGAGCCACGCCGCGCTCGTGCCGAAATTCGCATTCTGGATTCCCGAGGCTTTCGTCACATCGCGGAACTTCCCGCCGCCTTCGTTGTGGAACAAGTGATCCCCATCGAGAGCAGTCATGTACACATCGTCGCGTCCATCGTTGTCGTAGTCGGCGATTGCCACACCGAGGCCGTACATCTCCACATCCAGGCCGCTACCGGCAGTGACGTCGGAAAACGTGCCGTTGTGATTATTGCGATACAGCGCAGCCGGCGATTTTCGGCCGCGCGGCGTCCAATCTTTGCTGTTGACCATCAGGATGTCGGGCCAGCCATCTCCATCGAAATCGAAGAAGGCGCAGCCCGATCCCAACGTCTCGGGAAGAAACTTTCTGCCGGATCGCCCGCTATTGTGAGTGAAGCGAATGCCGGCCTGCGCAGTCACGTCGGCAAACACCGGGCCGGCGGGCGGAGTGGCAGCAAAGGCCGCCAGGATCACGACAGCCGATGCTATCCCCACGATTGCGACTTGCGCTCGGTATACAGTCATCGCAGCACCTCTTTCAGCGAACTCTCGTGATCGTGCAATGCCTGACGCTCGTTGTTGTCTTCCGGGCTCAAGGCGCGCCGTTTCGCCGTGATCGACTGCGAAGATTCCTCCGCCTTGAAGCGCCGGAAGAGCTTCTCTTCGCGCGCCGCTGTCTCGACGTCTCCCAGACCGCGCGCGCACAACATCCACGTGTAGTGCATCTGGACGTCTTCGGGATCGACCGTAGCTACCTGCTTGAGCGCCGCCACGGCGCCCGCGTAGTCGCGCTTCAAAAACAGAATGCGCGCGATCTGATTGAGCACGACGCGATCCCTCGGGTATTGCGCGCGCGCCTTTTCGAGCGAAACGATCGCCCCATCGTAATCGCCTTCGGCCTTCTGAATCGCCGCGTTGAAAAACCAGGCGCGTCCCAATCCAGGGCCGAGTTCCAATGCTTTGGCGACGAAGGGTTTGGCGGCGTCCGTCTCGCCTTCCTGAATCAGCGCGCGTCCCACATTGAGCCATCCATCGGCGTACCCGGGCTCGGCTTCCGTCACCCGCCGGAAGGCGTATTCCGCGCCCTTCAGATCTCCCTGCAGCAGCAGCCCGATCCCCCAGTCGTTCCAGCGCTCGCGATCCTGCTTGCGCACCACCGGCGTCCATCGGGCGGCCCCCAGGGGAACCGCCACAGTCGATGTCGCCAGCGTAATCACGGGCAGATCGGGAATCCGATCGCGCATCTTTCCCGATACGTTGGCCGGAATCAGATGCGCACCGAATTCGTATTCGAGACCATTGCGATCGAGCCCGAGCAGGGACTGATCCTGCCCCGGCTTCTCCTTCGCGCCATAAGAAAATTGCGTGTAATACCAGGAGAACTTCCGATAGTTCAGCTTCGCCGTGAATTGAATCGGACCGCGCGCGTCCTTCGGCACCCGCACCAGGAAATGCGCCACGTCGGCCGCGCCCGGCGGGATCAGTCGCACATAGAGCAGGCTGCGCGCCTGCCAGGCATTGCGTTTGTTGATCGGGTTGCCATCGCCGTCGAGCTGATAGGAACGGTAGAAATGCGCTCCCGGCTCGACGGGCCCCCGATCGCCATCGGTCAAATTTCCGCTCCAGAAGATGGTGCGCCCGTCAGCGGTCTTGGCCTGCAGTTCGAGCCATGTGTCGAACGCATCCACCGTACCGCCGGGGAAGAAGTGGCCGATCTTGCGGGTACGCACCACCACGTCGACCCGCGCCGTGCTACCAGGCTCGAGCGTGGTGCCGGCCGCATCCACGGGCGCCGCCAGCTTTCCGACGTCGCGGATTACGGCCGCGCCGCTCTGCTCCGCCTCCTCTCCTACCGCGAAGGTGGAGTTCGCCTGTACGTTCTCGGTTCGCCGCAGCATCGCCTGCCCGCTATGAGAGGCCGCCGGCGAGACGGCGAAGATATCGACCGTGATGAAGCCTGACTTCAGGAACTCTTCTTCCGCACGGAGCTGGGCCGCATCCTGATTGACGTAAGCCACCGCCGTATTCGCAGCGGGGAAGCGGTGTGAGTGAACTTTTCCGTCGCGATTCCCCGGGTCCTGCGAGGGCGTCAACGGCATATGGCAGTCGGCGCAGCTCTGCGATTTCGGCGGGTAGTAAAAGCTGCGCGCACCCTGCCCCGAGACACCGCTTGCCTGCCAGTTGTCGTAATCGTTGAAGCCGCGAAACCAGCGATAGTGATTCACTGGGACATCCAGGTGAACTTTGTGGCAACTCGCGCAGAATTGCGCGTCGCCCATGAATGGTTTCAGAAACGTCCGCTTGTGCGGCTTCGGATTCAGATAAGTCAGGAAATAATCGATCGCCCGGATCGTGGGATTGTGGCTCGATGCCAGCTCGTGCAGCGGCGGATACTCCACGCGAAAATCGGCGTTGCCCATGCTGCTGCCCACGTGCACGATCGCATGGCACGACATGCATCCCAGGCCGGCCTGCGCCTCGGGCGTGTCGATCTGCTCGCGAATCGGCCGGTCGAAGCGGCCGTTGAAGAACACCGCGTGATCGTGGCACCCGGCGCACCACTTGCTCGGGCGAGTGCCCGCGACATCCTGAAAATATTCAATCGACTTCCGGTAGAACTGGTTGTTGAACGAGGCAAAGTGGTGCATCGACCCTTTCCACTGCTCGTAGATATCCTTGTGGCACTGCCCGCAGGCCTCCGAGTCCATGAAGAAATTCGACGGAATGATGCCACCTGTGTTGGTCTGCGCGGACGATGGTGCAAACGGCGACTTGGCGCCCCCGCCTTCCTCGTCCATCGAAAGCGGCGCGGACATCGGATTCTGAATCCGATCCTCCGGGTCGGGCCGCAGAGTGCGATATAGAGACGTCGCTGCAGGGAGCGCTAGCAGCGTGCACAGTGCGAAGATCAGCGTCTTGCGGTAGCCGCGCAGCGCAATCACCACCACCGCCGCAACCGCCAACGCGATGTGCAGCCACAGCGCCCAACGGTGCTGCAAGGTATTACCGCGAATCGCCAGAAACACCGCGGGCGCCGCACAGCATAAGAACAGTCCGCATTCCCGCGGATACCGCGGTGCCCAGCGCACTGCCGCCGCGGCCAGCGCAATTCCCATACCGAGATGCAGCAGCACATTCACTTCGTAAAAGATGCTCGCGTGCGCGAAGGCCGCAAGGTACGCGCCGTTCACGATCAGGAACGCCAGGCTGTAGGCGCCGATCTGCTGCCGCGTCAGTTGCCGCATAACTACTCCCCGGTGCGCGGACGCAGCGGCCGGATCAGCCGGAGCGCGGGCCGCGTATTGTAATCGCGAAGATAATCCTGGTGCGCCGCATCCTGCGGAAAATGTTCGGACGCCGGATACGGATAGCTGGTCATCCCGTGGAACGGCAGCGGCAGCACGGATTGCGAAAACGCCGTATTGGCGTCCGCGTCCTTTGCCCACCCGTCCACCAACAGCAGGAAATCCCGCTGCCACCCGGCGGCCAGCGGGGGCAGGGCCCGCGCGTCGAACCGGAGCCGGATCTCGTCACCCGACCCCATGATCGCCATGCGATCGTCGGCGTCACTCAGCAGCGTATCAATCGCTCCGTAACGGGTATAGTTGCCCGCGGTCGGATTCCACATCGATGTCGGGCTCACGGTCTGATAATCGAATCGCTCCGGCTGCGTGCGCTGCGGATGAATCGTCGGCTTCGAAAAGCCGCGGAATTGCAGGTCGGCCGAAAGGAGCGGCGCGGTGGAGAGCCGGACCTTCGGCGCCGCATCGTCCTCCACCAGAAAAAGGTCGTCCCAATACACGCAGAGGTTAGTCACGATCCGCACTTCGCGCGAGCCGGAGAGAAACTTGCCGCTAAGATCTACGGCCATGGTCTTCGGCTTGCCCGATGGGATGCCCATGTCTTCCACGACCGTCTTCCAGTTTCCCGCCGCGTCCTTCACTTGCAAATACGGAAACGTCAGGTCCTTGTGTTCCTGCACTGCCGAGAGAAACGTGCTGCCATCGGCCCAATCCACCCACCCGTGCAGAATCAGCACCGCGCGATTCGATGCCGCGGCCTTGCCGAAATCCAGGTCCAGGTGATGCAGCTCGGCAACTCCCGCGGCATTGCGTGAGAACGAATCGCCGCTCTTCTTCAGCGGGTACACGCGCCGCTCCACTCCGAACAGGCGGAACTCCGGAAAGGGCGGAGACTTGAATTTTTCATTAGTGACGATCTCCGTGCCCGCGGGATGATCCACCGCCTGCAGCCGCACCTGGTCGATGTAGGAAACCTCGTGCAATTCCTCGGTGACGCGAACTTCGTAAGCGCCATCTCTCGACTGCAGCTTCTCGCCGGGAATGGAGACGTATTCATCGTGGTCCACGGGGAAGAACTGCCCGTCGCCCGAACTTGCGCCCAGCGGCGCTACTCCCAGTACGTCCGTGATGAAGGAAAAGCCCTTGCCGTCCCACGTGAAGATCATCGGGCAGGAGCCCGACAAGCGCTGCGATTCCTTGATCGCGGCCGGCTTGTTGACCGGCAAATTCATCTCGTTCTGGATTAACCCGTTGGCCCACGTGATCCGTACCGTGTCGACCGTCTGCCGGGCGCCCAGCCGGAACACCAGCGGCAGGCCCTCGTATGTCTGCTTCTCATACAGCGCACCGGATTTCACTTCGACCTTCGCGCCCATCGCAGTTTTCAGGTTCTTGACTCCGGCGAGCGCGACTTCGATCCAGTTCCCATAGTTCGGCGTGGTGTCGTGTTCCAGCAGCAGAGCGCCGCCAGCGAGGTGCGCGCGACCCAACCTGCCCTGTCCATCGAAATCGGCGAAGGCTCCGGACGTGCCCGGCACACCCGCGCCCTTCTGCAGCTTGCCCTCGCGATTGATCAACACCAGCGCCGGCTCCGCGGTCAGATCCGTTCGGCCATCGCGGTTGAGATCCCGCGCCGCCAGGCTATTCGCTCCCGCCGCCAGTTCGGGCAGGTCAACCGCTTCGTACGCGCCGCCCAGCCGGTCGCGATACAACACGCCCGCACGGTCCTGGTAGGAGACCACCAGATCGAACCCCGGAGTATCCGGTTCCAGGTCGAACCGCGCGGCGGAGAGCGCCTGGCCCTTCACAAAGGGGAATCGCCTGGTCTCGTCGCTGAAACCGGCCTGCCCGTTGTTGCGCATCAATTTCGAATCGTCGCCGATCAGCACCAGGTCCAAGTCGTAATCATGATCGAAGTCCAGCCAGATCGCCTGCCGGAATGATCCGGCTGCCAGGTCAGCGTGCTTGCGAAACTTGCCGTTCACATTGCGGTAGAGCGCCGCGCCGGAAGTCGTCACAACGCACAGATCCGTGAATCCGTCGTTGTCGAAGTCCCCGGGCGCAACGAACACTACGTCGCGTAGCTCTTCCAGGCCGCTCACTGCGGATCTCCGATACATCGCGGTTTTCCCGGCGGACCAGGCCAGCACACCCGGCCGCGTTCCCGCGTCTGGAATGATCGCCGTCACCCCCAAGGTTCCCGCGTCGAACCCGGTCCCCAGCCGCTCGCTACGATACACCGGTGCAGGCAGCGGCGCGGGCGGCGGCCCATCGATGGGGTCATAGATCTCCGCGTAGAAGCACCACTCCATGTCTTCGGGAACAGCGGCGCCTTCCTGCTGTTTCTTGAGGTCCTGAAACGTGCGCAGTTCTCCTGCTGCGTCCGCCGCGCGGTCGAGCTGGCGGTACAAACCGTAGAGTTGAAAATGCGGAGCCGCCAGCTTCGGGTCGAGATTGCGTGCTGCTTCGAACTCTTTTACCGCACCCTGCTGGTCCCCGCGTGCCTTGAGAATCGAGCCGATCTGGTAGTGCGGCACAGGCTCGTTGGGCACCAGTCGTGCCATCTCTTCGAACTCCGGGAGCGCAGCGTCCAACGCACCCTGCTTCTTCAGCGCGATCCCCAGGTTGAACCACGTGTGCGGAAGTTTCGGGTCGGCCTTCTGCGCCTTCTGCAGCTCCTCGACGCCGTGGACCAGATCACCTGCGCGTAACAACGCCAGCCCGTAATTCAGCCGTTCGCGCACCGAATCGGGAGCCACGGCCAGCGCCTTCCTGAACTCCTCGACGGCCTGCCGCTGCGTGGTCGGATTCTCATAGAACGCCTTCCCTATATTGCGATATCGCCACAACTGATTCTGGTCCCGCCGTGCCGTTTGCGCCACCAGCACCCACGCGAGCCCGCTAAGGGCAAGCGACGAGATCAGGACGAGTCTGCCGTGCGAAAGCTTGTAGAACATGCTCTCCGAGTATGCGCGAGTTGCCGACAGCTTAATATGCCGGCGGCGAGACCGCAATAGTAGGAAAATACTAGCGGGCCGTGTTAGGCTTCGTTTCGTAAGAACGGGATGTCCCAATCCAGATCGCCCACACTCCGCCTGCTGGCGGGGCTTGCCATCACGCTCTCCGCGGTGGCCCTGTACTCGGGCTACACCGTGACTCAACTCCACGGACTGGAGCGGCTGCAGGGGAGCATCATCGATCGCAATCGCGCCGACTCGCTCCTCCTCCTCCGCATCCAAAACAATCTGAACTCGCTCGGCCTCGCCATGCGCGACATGCTGGACGGCACTGAGCCCTATCCGCTCACCGCGTGGCAAGGGCAATTCCGCCGCATGCGTACCGATCTCGAAGACGCCATCGCGCGCGAGGCGCAGTCGTCGCCCCTCGATCGCGATCCGGCGCAGGGCAGATACCTCAGCGACTCGCTGCGCCAGTTCTGGGATGCTCTCGACCGGATCTTCGCGCTGGCGCAAAGGGGGCAGGAGGCCGAGGCCCGCACACAGATCAGGCTCTCGCTCCAGTCGCGCCAGGAAGCGATCGTCACCGCCGTTGCGCGGCTGCTTGTCCTCAACAACGAAGCCGAGCGGCAAGCGGCCGTTCGCATCCGCGACGTGTACGCCGGGGTGGAGCGAAATCTCTACCTGTTTGTCGCGGCTATGCTGGTGTTGATCCTGCTCACCGGACTTTACCTGGTACATTCCAATCGGGTGCTCTTCCAGGAAGTGGCCGATCTCTCGGCCAGGCGCAGCGAGCTCGCGCAGCAACTGATCGCCATGCAGGAGAACACTTTCAGTTCCATCTCCCGCGACCTGCACGACGATTTCGGCCAGATCCTTACCGCCATCGGTGTCATGCTGCAGCGCACCACCAGGCTGTCCGCCGGGCCCGAAGCGGTGAGCGCCGACCTGCGAGAGGTGCAGGAGATCGTGCAGTCCACGCTCGATAAGGTGCGAACGCTCTCTCACGCGCTGCATCCCGTGATCCTCGACGAGATCGGGTTCGAAGGCGCGCTCGAACAGTATCTCCCCGGCTTCCAGAAGCAGACGGGCATTGAGGTACGCTATGAGAAGTCCGGCACGGAGCACGAACTCGACCGCGGCGTCGCGATCCACCTCTATCGCGTTATGCAGGAGGCGCTGAACAATATCGCCAGGCACTCGCAATCCAAGCATGCCGAAGTGCGCCTGCGCTACCAGCCGGAATCCGTCGTGCTCGAAGTGCAGGATCACGGCGTCGGCTTCGGCAACTCTCCCGCTCACGGCCTGGGCCTGGTTTCCATGCGGGAGCGTGCCGGCCTGGTGAACGGCCGCCTGGATCTCGAGAGCGGCAGTACCGGGGGCGCGCTGGTTCGCTTCACGGTGCCGGCCAACACACGGGAGGCGCATGCCTGAACCACCCATTTCCGTGCTCCTGGTGGATGACCACAGCCTGGTGCGCCGCGGCTTCCGCCGCATGTTGGAAGACGACCACGAACTCATCGTGGTGGGCGAGGCCGAAGACGGCCACCAGGCCGTAGCGCTCGCCGCCGAACTCCGCCCGCGCGTGGTGGTCATGGATTTTGCGATGCCCAGCATGAACGGCGCGGTGGCCGCGCGGCAAATCCTGCGGACCGCGCCGGACACCGCCATTCTGATCCTCAGCATGCACGCCGAGGCTTCCTACGTGCGTACCTGCCTGGAGGCCGGCGCGCGCGGTTATCTTCTGAAGAACGCACTGGATTTGGAGATGGTCTCCGCCGTCAAACAGGTGGCCGCCGGCAAACAGGTTCTAGACAAGCGCCTGGGAAACCTGGCTCCGCTTTCCGATCAACCTCAACCCAGCCTGACCACGCGGGAGCTCGAAGTCCTGCAGTTGATCGTGCACGGCAAATCGAACAAGGAAATCGCAGCCGTCCTCAGCCTCAGCGCCAACACCGTCGCCGTGCACCGCGCCAACATCATGCAGACTCTTGGCATTCACAACACCGCCGAACTAGTCGTCCACGCAATCCGCGAGGGTCTGGTGAGCATCGCGTGACTCGCCGCACATTTCTGACCGGAGCGCCGGCGCTCCCCCTGCTCGCCGCGCCCGGGCTGGATTTCCGTCTCACCGATGTGACCGCCTCCGCCGGCATTCAGTTCCGGCACAATAGCGGGGCGTTCGGCGCCAAGTACCTGCCCGAAACGCTCGGCCCCGGCTGCGCGTTCTTCGATTACGATGCCGATGGCTGGCTCGACATCCTGCTGGTCAACGGCATGGGCTGGCCTGATCATCGCGGAGAGCGCACCCCCATGAAGCTCTTTCGCAACAATCGGAATGGCACCTTCACCGACGTCACCGAACGCGCCGGACTCGCTATCGAAATGTACGG
>JAOAPT010000052.1 GCA_025463045.1 Candidatus Solibacter sp. | reverse complement strand
GCGCGCTCCCGATCCAGCCCTTCGGCCTCGCGAAGCGCGTTAGGGTTCAACGTGATCACCGCATTCAAGTGCGGCCCCCGACGGTCGAATGCCTCAATGCGGTCAAGATACGCCTGAACCAGAGCCTTCGCTGTGACGCGCCCCTCCGTCATCGCCCGCTGCTCTTCCAGAATCGTCGATTCCGCTACTTCAAAACCCTGTGCGTGAGCCCCCTCCACACAAGCGATCCAAACCGCGCAAAGCAGCAAAGTCCGCCCGATTTTCATCTGAAGATGTTACCACCTGCCCTCATAAGTTACCTTCTACTTCTTATCGGCGTTGATCGGCGTTCATCGGCGGCTAAAGATTTTATGTGTTGCCCTCGTGACACTAAGATCCTCCTCCCGCACTCCTGCAAATCCGCGCACTCGCACTTCCACCTCAACAACTTTTTCATCCCCTCTATCTGTCTTGTCAACTCATCCAACTCCGCCAATTTCTTCCGCGCCAGCGTCCGCCATCTCTCCGAAGGCGGCGTGCCCTCCCGAAACCCGTGCAACAACTGCCGGATCTCGCCCAGCGTAAATCCGCATTCCCTCGCCCGCCTCAGCACCGCCAGCCTTTCCAAAATCGACGGATCGTAGCGTCTCTGTCCGCCAGCCCTGCCCACCTTCGGCAGCAACCCCTCTCCTTCGTAATACCGAATCGCCGAAGCATTCAATCCCGACCGCGCCGCCACTTCCCCAATCGTCATACCAAAAGTTTACTTGACTTAAAGTCGACTTTAAGTCCGACCATCGAAGCATGATCAAACCCTACCTTCTTCTCGCCGCCTTCGCTCTCCAGGCCGAAGTCCCCATCGCCTGCAATCTCAACGCACTCACACCACCCCAGCGCCAAACTCTGAAGTCGTTCTCCGACCGCGCGTCTCACGCCGTCATCGATTCGCGCGACCTGCCCGACGGCTACGGCTTCCGCTTCGATTCCACCCAACTCTCTCTCACCGACGTCGCCGCGGGCGTCGACCTCTGGCGAAAATGCTGCCCCTTTTATGAATTCGAAATCCAGCTCCGCGGCGAAGGCGGATCCCTCTGGCTCAATCTCCGCGGCAGAAAAGGCGTGAAGGAATACTTCCCCATCGACGCGCCGCAGCTCGCCGCCAAACTGCCGAAGCCAAGCTCGCGGTAGAATCTGCGGAGGGGTGAAACTTATGAAGCTCGTACGATACCTGTTGATTATCTTGACGGCGATCACCTTGATCGCAGCGCCGCAAGCGCCCAAGAAGGACTCGGCGAAGAAGACGCCGCCCGCCGCAGCCGCCGCGAAAGGACCGCTGGTCGATATCAACACCGCCAGCGAAGCAGACCTGAAGGCGCTGCCCGGAATCGGCGACGCGTACTCCTCGAAGATCATCGCCGGACGTCCCTACCGCGCCAAGAACCAGCTCGATCAGAAGAAAATCGTTCCGCACGCCACCTACGAAAAAATCAAAGACATGATCATCGCGAAACAGCCCGCTGACCCCAAGAAGAAATAGCAGGCAATCGTACGTTGGCGCTAGCCGTGCTCTCACCAGCGCATGCGCTGGACACCAGGCGGGGATAGCTCGGATATCGAAGACCGACGCGGCGAGAGCGGCGGCGGTGGTGGCTTCAACTTGGGCGGGTTCGGAGGGCTGCACCTCGGCATCGGCGGCACGCTCGTCGTACTCGCCCTGAGCATGATCTTTCATGTAAATCTTTTCTCGATCTTGGGCGGCGGAGGTGCCCCGGCATCGGCCACACGCCCCGTCGCGGACGTCAACGATCCGGCCGAAGCGCAGCAGAAGGAATTCGTTACCGCGGTCGTCAACGACGTCCAGCACACCTGGGATCAAATCCTGCCGCAGCAGGCCGGCACGCCATACCGTCACGCAAAGCTCGTCCTCTTCCGCGATATCACCAACTCCGGGTGTGGCACCGCACAATCGGCGACCGGCCCCTTCTACTGCCCCGAAGACGAAAAGGTCTATCTCGACCTCGGCTTCTTCCAGGAATTGCGCGACAAATTTGGCGCACCCGGCGAGTTCGCCCAAGCCTATGTGATCGCCCACGAGTTCGGCCATCACGTGCAGAAAATTCTCGGCACCGAAGCCAAAGTGCAGCGTCTGCGGCGCACCGAGCCCTCGCAGGCCAACCCGCTCTCGGTTCGCCTCGAGCTTCAAGCCGATTGCTACGCCGGAGTGTGGGGCCACTCCAGCGCACAGCGCAACAACATCGACACCTCCGATGTCGAGGCCGGTCTCCGCGCCGCCGCGTCCGTCGGTGACGACCGCCTGCAACGCATGGCCACCGGTCATGTGAGCCCGGAAAGTTTCACGCACGGCAGCTCCGCGCAGCGCACCCAGTGGTTCCGCCGCGGCCTCGATTCCGGCGAAATCTCCTCCTGCAACACCTTCGGCGCGCAATAACCAGCCGTCTGTTTTTCACATCCGCCAGATTCGACCACTTTGACCCCTCAACCCCATCTTTTTTATCGGCGTTCATCTGCGTTCATCGGCGGCTAAAGGTTTTTCTCTTTTTTTCCTTCTATGCCGCGCTATCATCGGGAAAATGCTTTGGAAACTCTCCCTCTTGGTAGCCGCTCTCCTACCACTTTGCCCCGCGCAAGTTCCCACACCGGAGTCCGTCCTCGGCCATAAACCCGGCGACGATTTCTACCTCGCCAACTATCAGGAATCGCGAGACTATTTCCGCAAACTCGCCGCCTCCAGCGATCGCATCAAACTCATCACCGTGGGCAAAACAACACGCGGCCTCGATTGGGAGATCGCCATCATCTCCTCCCCGAAAAATCTCGCCGAGCTCGATCGCCACAAGCAAACTTCACAGCGCCTTGCGCGCGGCCGCGGACTCGACGACGAAACCGCGCGCCGCCTCGCGCGCGAAGGCAAAGCCATCGTCCATATCGATGGCGGACTCCACTCCACCGAAGTCGCCGGCGCGCAGCAATCCATCGCACTCGCCTACAAACTCGTCTCCACCCAGGGCGATCCCGAAATCGATAACATCCTCGACAACGTCATCCTCATGCTCTGGCCTACCCTCAATCCCGATGGCCAGGATGAGGTCGTCTCCTGGTATCGCAAGAACGTCGGCACGCCCTACGAAGTCTCCCCGCTTCCCGACCTGTATCAGGAATACGTCGGCCACGATAACAATCGCGATGGCTACATGAACAACATGCTCGAATCGCGCGACGTCACCAAGACCGAAATCGAATGGGACCCGGTGGTCTTCTATTGCCATCACCAGACCGCGCCCTTCCCCACGCGCATCTTCATCCCGCCGTTCACCGAACCCATCTCGAGCAACATTCATCCCCTGATGGCGCGCTGGCTTAACGTCATGGGCATCGATATGGCGGCCTATCTCGATGGCCACGGCATGCCCGGCGCCGTCCACCGCGTCGGCTTCGACAACTGGTATCCCGGCTTCCTCGACTTCACGCACATCTTCCGCAACTCGATCGCGTTCTTCACCGAAACCGCGCTCTACTCCTACGCCACGCCGCACTTTTACAGCGTCAATGATTTTCCGAAGGACCGTCAGGGCTTGCGCAGCGAGATCTTTTACTCCAGCCCGTGGAAGGGCGGATGGTGGCGTCTCGGCGACGCCGTGCGCTACATGCTCGGCGCGTCGATGTCGGTGCTCGATACCGCCGCCAAGCATCGCGAGACGCTTCTCTACAATCGCTATCAGGCGGCCCGCGACAACATCACGCACTTCCAGCAGGAGCCGCCGTACGCCTACGTGATCCCGCAGGAGCAGCGCGATCTTCCCACTGCCGCGATCCTCGTCGACAAGCTTTTGACCAATGGCATCGAAGTCCACCAAGCCACGCAGCCCTTCACCGCCAACAGCCGCGAGTACAAGAATGCGTGGGTCGTCCTGATGGACCAGCCCTTCTCGCCGCTCGTCAAGGAACTCTTCGAGGCGCAGCAGTGGCCCGACCTCCGCACCACGCCGAACGGCCCTCCGCAGCGTCCTTACGATGTCGCGGGATGGACGCTCCCGATGCAGATGGGCGTCGAAGTCGCGACCGTCGTGCAGCCTGTCACCGCGCAGCAGCGCGCGCAGTTGAAGCAGCTCGATAGCGCGCCC
>JAOAPT010001020.1 GCA_025463045.1 Candidatus Solibacter sp. | reverse complement strand
TGCCTTTGCGTCTGAGAATCACGATTCCGATCAGAACTACCGCCAGTATTCCGGCGACGAGTTGGACCGTTCCTTGGGTCATGTGTGCTCCTGTGCGTCCGAATCGGAAGTATAAAACAAAAGCGGGGTGGGATGCCAGTATACAGTGGAGGGTATACAGTGGACGGTGATGCTGGGAATCTCGCGTAAACCATGGGGCATCCAATGAGTTAGAGATGCCGACAAATGAGTTGCAGCACAGGGTGGTCATCGTGGGCGGTGGTTTTGGCGGGCTGTATGCCGCAAAATCGCTCAAGAGGGCTCCGGTTGCGGTCAGCGTCATCGACCGGCGAAACTTTCACCTCTTCCAACCGCTGCTGTACCAGGTGGCGACGGGCGCGCTTTCGCCCGGCGAAATCGCCTCGCCCTTGCGCGTGGTGCTGAGGAACAATCGTAATACCGAAGTGCTGCTCGGTGAAGTGACGGATCTCGATGTAGAGAACCGCCGCGTCATCCTGCGCGACGGCGAGGCGCCGTACGACGATCTGATCATCGCCACGGGAGCGACCCATTTCTACTTCGGCCATGACGAGCAATGGGCGCCCCTCGCTCCGGGCTTAAAGACCGTCGAGGACGCCACCGAAATCCGCAGCCGCCTGCTCGTCGCCTTCGAGCGTGCCGAGCGGGAGCACGACGCGGCGAAGCGGCGCGCCTGGCTGAACTTCGTGATCGTTGGCGGCGGTCCGACGGGCGTGGAACTCGCCGGTGCGCTCGGCGAGATTGCCAACGACACGCTGCGTCACGATTTCCGCCACATCGATCCGCGCGAGGCCCACATCGTGCTGGTCGAAGGCGAGCCGCGCGTGCTCCCGAGCTTTCCGCCGGACCTGTCCGCGAAGGCCGAGCAGCAGCTCATCGCTCTCGGCGTCCAGGCGCGGACCGCGGCGCGCGTCACCGCCATCGATCCTGACGGCGTTACGGTGAAGACCGGCGATCGCGAGGAGCGGATCGCTACCCACACCGTCCTGTGGGCGGCCGGTGTGCGTGCGTCGCGCATGGGCAAGGTGCTGGCCGAGCGCGCCGGTGCGCAGTTGGACAAGGCCGGCAGGGTGATCGTCGAACCCGACTTGAGCGTCAAGGGGCATCCCGAGATCTTCGTCATCGGCGACCTGGCGAGTTTCAATCACCAGGGCGAACGGCAATTGCCGGGAGTCGCACCGGTCGCGATGCAGGAAGGCCGGTACGTGGCGAACCTGATTCGCGATCGCGTCGAAGGCAAGGCCGCTCCCGCCGCATTCCACTACTTCAACAAAGGCAACCTGGCGACCATCGGCCGCAATAAGGCGGTGGCCGAGTTCGGCAAGCTCCACATCGCCGGCTTTCTCGCCTGGTTCACCTGGGTTTTCGTGCACCTGATGTACCTCGTGGAATTCGACAACCGCGTCCTGGTGCTGACCGAGTGGGTTCACAACTATATCACCCGGAATCGCGGCGCGCGCTTGATCACCGGCGGTAAACCCTAACCTTCGGCAATCACACGCAGTCCCCACTTGTATTTCGGAGTCAATGGTCATACCATCAGAGTCGAAGGAACGGATATTCAGATGAAACTGTCTCTTGTAGTGCCGATTCTGATGGTCGCGATATTCGCGCTTTGCGCTCAGGAGGCGATGCCCCGGATGTCGTCGATCGAGCCGAGCAGCGCCAAGGTGGGGGACGTCGTCACCGTCACCGGTGAGAACCTGGATAAGGCGAACGTCGCCAAGGTATATCTGACGAATCAGAAGACTGACCTGGAGTGCGAGGTCACGTCGCAGACGGCGACCGAGCTCAAAATCAAGATCCCGGCCAAATCGACGGGACGCCTGGCCCTGATGATTCTGACCAACGGCAAGGAACAGAGGCTGATCGAGCAGCCCGTTAAGCTGACAATCGAATAAGAGCGCTACATCCGGCGGTACGGCGTGGAGAGGTATTTCTTGGATTCCTGCGCCGCGTCGGCCTGCGGAGCGTAAGCGATCGCTTTCTTGTACGACTCAATGGCCTCGCTGCGGCGATGCTTCATATCGTATATCTGTCCCATGCGCAGGTAGGCAAGCACGCCGGTATTGAGGTCGACATCGTCGGCCTTGGCCGTCACCTTCTTCATGTTTTCGAGCGAGTGATCCAGATCGTTGTACCAGAACTGGATCGAACCCTCCTGAAAATAAATCTTCTCCCACGGCAGGCGATCGAAGCCGGGGGTCTGCGCGGCTTTGAGGCGAGCGACCTCCTCTAACGCCTGCAGTCCGCGAACGCCGTCGCCGGACGTGCTGTACATCTGGCCGAGCTCCAGGCGCAGCAGGTAATTGCGCGGATAACGCTGGATCAGGTCCTGCACCAGAGGCACGGCGAGCTTCGCCTGATTCTCGCGGCGGTAGAGCGCGCAGAGAAAGATCTCCGCGTCGACGCGATTCAGGCGGCCGTTCTTCGCGACGTCCTGCACCGTGCGGATGCCCTTCTCCTTGTCACCCTTGATGCCGATCAGAAAGCCCAGCATCTTGTAGCTCCACGGCAGGCTGCCGACGATGTAATCGTGCAGGCCCTGCACAAGGCGCGCGTCGACGTTTTTCGGCTCTAGCTCGACGATGCGGTTGTGCAGCTTACGCGCCGAGGTGGCGTCGCGCAGCGAATCGTGCCAGGCCTTCTTGACGACCCAGTAATAGTTGGAGCGCAATCCGAAAGCGATGCCCTGCGCGTACATGGCGGCGGTGTCGTTCGGATTCTTCTTGAGCGCCGCGTCGGTGAGTGACATCGCCTTGGCGATCTCTTCGAGGATGCGCTTTTCGGTTTCCGGCGCGGGATTCAGTTTGGCGCGGCGCAGGAACGAATTGTTCCCGGAAACGAGTTCGCTCTCAAGCGCGCCGTCGCGGAACATCTCGCGGAAGATGAGCGACTGCGCCATGTGATTGTGAAGGTTTGGGTCGGTAGGAGTTTGCGCGCTCGCCTTCTCAAAATCCGCGATTGCTTCGTCGTATTCGAGATTGTAGAAGTGATTGAAGCCCTGATCGATCAGGCTCTGTTGACCAGCCAGCGTCGCCGCGACTATGGCGAAGCTCGCCAGGAATTTCAGCATCGTTCTCTAGTCTATCGCGGGGGCAGTTGTGTGAGGGACCAGCGCGCGTGTTCGGCGACGACAGGGTCGGGCGATCCGGCGAGGCGTTCGAGCGGGGCGCGGAACTTCGGATCGCGCGCGTTCCCCATGGCGATCGCGACGTTGCGCAGGAAGCCGGAGTACTTGGCGCGGACCACGGGAGTACCGCGGAACATGTCGCGGAATTCCGCCTCTGTAATCGCGGCAAGATCCGCGAGTAGCGGTGCGAAGTGGCGCGGAGCGAAGGCCGCCTCCGAGCTGACGGGCACACGTCGATTCCACGGGCAGACGTCCTGGCAGATGTCGCAGCCGAAGACGTGGGACCCCATGGCGGCGCGCTGGGGCTCGGGGATCTCGCCGCGCAGTTCGATCGTGAAATACGAAATGCAGAGGCTCGCGTCGAGGCCTTGCCCGGGGACGATGGCGGCGGTGGGACAGGCGTCGATGCAGCGCGTGCAGGTGCCGCAGCGGTCCGGCGGAGGTGTGTCGGGCGCAAGATCGAGCGAGACCAGCAGTTCGCCGAGGAAGAACCAGGAGCCCTGCTGTTGATTGATGAGGCAGGTGTTCTTGCCGATCCAGCCGAGGCCGGCCAGGCGCGCATAGCTGCGCTCGAGGAGCGGTGCCGTATCGACGCAGACGCGCGAGTCGAACAGTACGCCGGCGCGTTCGTGAAGCAGCGCGTTAAGGCGCTCCAGGTCGCGGCGCATCACGTCGTGATAGTCGTCGCCCCAGGCATAGCGCGAGATCCAGCCGCGGTCGGCGTCGTCGAAACGCGTGGTGTGAGGGAACGGCGTCTGGTAAAGTTTGCCAACGCAGATGATGGAGCGGGCAGTCGGGAGCAGGCTCCGCGGATCGTCGCGGAGTGCGGCGCGATGGTCGGTTAGGTA
>JAOAPT010000356.1 GCA_025463045.1 Candidatus Solibacter sp. | reverse complement strand
CTCGGCTGGATCGCTGGAGAATGGGTGTGTGGGGGAGAGGCCCAACTGCACGTGCTCATTGAAGTTGACCACGAACATCCGATCGCGGGGATTGCTGGCCTGCACGAAGGTCCGGGCAGCGGTGCTCACCTCGGCGAGCTTGCGCTTCATGCTGCCGCTGTGATCGACAACGAGTCCGGCAACCACCGGGAGATCCTCGTGCGCGAACAGTTTGATCTGCTGCTGAACGCCATCTTCGTAGACTTGGAAGTCCTGCTGGGTCAGATCGGAGACAATCCTCCCCTTCGAGTCGGTGACGGTGGCGTGGAGCACGACGAGGTTGACATCGACTGTGATGTGCGCCGGCTCGCCTGCGACTGGCGGTGTTTGCGGCGCGGCGTCAGGGGAGAGGATCAGGGCCAACGCCAGGAGGGCAGACGCGGTGGCGGCTCGCCGTGCTTCTGCTCTCCGTGGGGTAGTGCGCATCATGGGATAAAGTGGGATCACCGTGGGATCAACGGGCGCACTTTCGGACCAGGAAGGCCGCCGTTGGGGGACAGTATACCCATCACTTCGAGCATCCACCAGCGCAACCAGGGCCGTAAGTCTTAGCGTCGTCACTTGGCATCTACTTTGGGGCCCATCTGACCCACGAGCCCAGTTAGCACGGCACGGACCACTCGCAACACGTCGGTTTCCATTGGGTGCACGGCACCTACCCAGGGCGGCAGCGTCAATTGGCAGATTTTCCTGTTCAACGGAGTTCTTCATGGCCCCGTTCGGGGCCACAACAAGGGATGAAAATACACGATCGTTTTTTTGGGAGCGTCATCTTCAGGGGAGCGAGCTGATGCGCTGGGGACGTCAGATCCGAGCCGCGACCGTTAGGGAGCGGTGGTCGCGTGACCACCGCTCCGTAACCGTCGCCGCTCTGATAGGAGTGGTTCTTCAACGGAGTTTTCCATGGGACCCTTCAGGGCCACAACAAGGGATGAAATTTGACGATCGCTTCTTGGAGCGTCATTTTCAGGGGAGCGTGACCATGCGACAGTGTCGGGAGTAGTTTGCTCTCTCGTCATCGGGGGCTGCGTGCGACGTTGCGCATGGGCGATCGGTAGCACCTGATGCGAGAAGACGGCAAGTCGCGGAGTGTTCGAATTCATACGGATTGCCAGTTACGATACCGATCTCCGTTACTGTTTGGTGGTTTGAAACATCATGTAAAACTTCGGGGTCGGGGAGCCGAAGGACTGCATACCGCGGCTGCGGAGCGCCGCAAGCTTCTCGCCCGTAATCTCCATCAATTGAAAGGCGGGCGCCGAAGACGCCCCTATAAAGCCGGTCACAGGGCCGAAAAACGCGCTGGGCGAGTACTTACCATCGTGGATCGCGGTCGAGAGGACTGCAATGCGCTTCCAGAGATCCGGAGTGTCAAGGGCGAGGGGCACGCCCCGTTTCGGCTGTTGCGTCAAAGCGTGGGCTGCGAACACTGCCCAAGCGGGATCTTCGAAGATGATCCCGCCCGTCTCGACGCTGACGAAATCGCTCGTCGGGGTGGACCCGTTCAGCACGAGGACCGTGTACATCTCGCCGGGTAACAAGTCGGGCGGCCGCACCACGAACGAACGCCGCGCCGGACCGCCGGATTGAAAGTAGCGCCCCGGCTCGTATTTGCCCTGCGCGATTTCATTCAGAATGTGCGGCAGCGATTCGATATCGGGCGCCCGCAGCGCCGTGCCGGCCGTGGGATGCCCAAGTAGAAAATTGAGCAACACCATGCTGGAAAGATATTGCTCGACCCAGCCGGAACCTAATGTGAATAGTGGGGTCATTACTTTAATTCTCCTCGACGCGCGCTATGGATTCCCCGTGCGCAGGCCTGCACTCGGCACGTAAAAGTAACCGCAGAACTTGTAGTTCGGCCCGCCCCGATCTGAATAGTCCATATTTGCCGCCTTCGGATCGGTGATCAAGTTGCCGGACGCATCCACGTTGGTAGCGTTGGTGCTGCCGGGCTTGTGGCTCCATTTGCCGTTGCTATCGAGACGATACCAGTGATAGTCCACGCCCGGGTCGGCGACGAGCGCGACCGGGTAGTAACCCGGCTTGGGAGGCGGCGGATCCGGCGCTGCGATCATGCCATCGCACTGCGCCGCACGGGAGTCCTCGGCACAGCTCACTTCAGTTGCGGGATGTCCGCAGTGTTGACCCGGCTGGGGCTTCCCCGGTGGGTGTCCGTCGGGGTCGTTGGCGGCGTACGCATAGCAATTCGTCGAACTCTTGACCGGGTCCTTATTCCACCGGTCCGGCTCGTAAGGGGGACTGCCTGTGACCGGGCCCGGAGTTCCGATGTTGATGGGCTTGCCCGTGCTCTTCGACGGCAGCAGGATCGGGGCGATTTTGGCGCCTAGCGATGTAATCTCGCAAGGAACGCACGGCGAATCGACCTCTTTTTCGGGCACCGCTTTGGAGTCGCGCAACGTGGCGGCGATGTCCTTCCACTTCTTCCGGTACTCCGCGTCCGCCGGGGAAGTAGTCAGCTTGCGCGGCTTGCCGTCGGCGTCCGCCAGATCGGCAGGTAACGTTCCACCGCTCTCCCTGGTTACCTCCGCGTAGAATTCCTGATCCACCTTCTGATAGAACGCACCTTTGGAGGGCGGTCCGGATGGCGGTCCGGATGGCATCAGGTGCGGTCCTCGAAGAGCAGCCGGTCCTCGAGCATCAAGAGAATCTGCTCCCCGCAATAACGGCGATCCGAAACGATCGCATTGATCCCCTCCGGCAGCGGGTTACGGCGGAGTTGGTCGAAGCTGACGTAAAGCTCCAGTAAGCGCTCCACATGAGTCTCCTCCGTGATGCCCCACTGTTCAGCGGTCGAGCACACCTTCTCCACGAACTTGCGCAATCGCTCATTGTCGAGAGCGGACACATCCGCGGAGAACGTCTCCCTGAGATGACCGGCCATCCGGCCGATGAAGCAGGTCCTCTGCTGAAGGGCGAGGGCCCTGAGATGCTCATCTCGAATTTTCAGCATCTCGAATTTTCAGCATGTCGAATTTGAGCATGGGCTTTCATTCGGCCGCCTTGTCGCACTCCGGTTTGACGAAATGCGCGGCGCGCTGTTTGGCGTCCCTCATAGCGGCCGCTTGAGAACCGAACGCACCGCCCGTGCCTAACCACTCGGTATTCACCGGCCCCAGAGCTTTCACGTCGCAGTTGGCTTTAGTGAACGCCGCGCCCGCGAGTTTGGCGGCCTGCATGGTCCCCGCCTGGGCCCTGCCCACGCCGCCCATGCCGACCTCGCCGATGATGACCGTAGGGCAGCCGATGACGATGACACCGCCGTGCGCCGTCAAGTCGCCCATGCGGGCTGCCATCATGTTGCCGATGAGCACCGTAGGCGAACCTTTGGCGATCACGTCCGGCGGTCCGACACACACGGCCATGTCGCCGACACGCGCCGCGGGCAGCATACCGATGAGCACCGTGGGGCAGCCCGGCGGGAGGATCGGTCCGCCGACGTGCGGCACGATTCCGGTGACCATCGGGCAGGTATGCATGTCGGTGATCCGAGCGGCAGGCGGCATCGTTGACTCCCTATGAATTTTACGTTGACTCCCAGTAAATCCTAAACCGCCCTCAGCAGTTTCAGTTTTTCCGCGCCGGGCTCAGCCAGCGCATAGGCCTGCACTGGTCCGAACAAGTCGTGCGCCTCTTCCGGCGTGGACGCCTCGAGGAAGACCGGCAGCACTCGCGGATCGTAAAACCGGAAATACCAGAGTTCACCCTCGGGGGATTGCACCATCAGAAATTTGCGGAAGTGCGCGCGCATCGCTGCGAAATCCGCCTTCGAAACGGCGATGATTCCCCACGCGTCGTGCCAGAGCGAATCTTTGATCCAATGCAGCAGTTCGGCGTCGGCCTTGCAGAGGTACGGCGCGATCGCCCAGTAGTCCTCCTGGGCAGTGCCGTTGTAGAGCGACATCGCGCATTCCTCGCCCAAGCTGCGCGCCTTCTCCGGTACGGCCGGCGCATCGCACGCATCCAGCACGACGTACACGTAGCCGCTGGCCGCGAGCTTTTCCAACTCGGCGAGTGTCGTATCGCGCGTCGGGATCTCCATCAGTAATCCATCAGTAATCCATCAGTAATCAAAGTACAGCATTGTGGGCCAGTTGACTAGCCGGAGTGCTAATGTAAATCATCATGCGACAGCTCCAGCCGGTTCTCTGGAACAAGGGGGCATTTCTTCAGCCGCAGCACCTGCAGAGTCAGGACCTGTACCTGGAAAGTCAGCTTCAGTTCTGTCTGGATTCGCTGTTCGGCTACCCCTACGGTTTCAAGACCCTGACCGTCGACGCCGTGCGGCTCGCGGAGGGATATTTCTCCGTGTCCCAAGCATCCGGTATCTTCCCTGACGGCCTGCTTTTCGATATCCCGGTTTCCGATCACGAACCCGAAGCGCGCCTGATCGAGCGCTTCCCCGATGGCGAAAACAGCCTCATCGTTTCGCTCGGCGTCCCGCAATACAGGCCCGGCGTGCGCAGCGTTTCCTTCGGTCCTAAGAACAAAGCCAATTCCCGCTATATTGCTGATTGCCTGGAAGAACTGCGCGACGAAACCTCGGGCCTCGACCCCAAACCCGTGCAGATCGCGCGCCGTAATTTGAGCTTCCTCCTGCCGCAGGACGATACGGTCGGATACTCCGTGCTGCCGGTCGCCCGCGTCCTGAAAAAGGGCGACAAACTCGAACTCGACCGCAACTTCATTCCGCCGATGCTCCACATCGCGGCCAGTCCGTGGCTGGCTTCGATGCTGCGCGATCTCACCGGACTGCTCAGCGCGAAAAGCCAGGAACTCTCGCAGAGCCGGAAGAGCAAGTACCAGGGCGTCGCCGATTTCACCGCGTCCGACACCGCGAGCTTCTGGCTGCTGTACACGGTGAACGCGCACTATCCGCTGTTCCGGTACATGATGGGTGCCCCGCTGGTCCACCCGAACACGCTATTCGCGCAGATGCTGATGCTGGCCGGAGCGCTGACCGCGTTCACGCTCAAAATGCAGCCCGGCGACTTACCGGACTACAACCACGACGACCTGGAAGCGTGCTTCGGCGACCTGAATATCAAGCTGCGTGAGTTGTTGGATACGGCGATCCCGCGATACTACGTCGCGCTGCCGCTACGTCCTACGGAGCAGCCCTACGTGTTCGCCGCTACGATTCCGGAAGACCGCTTCCTGGTGGACAGCAAGATCTATCTCGCGATTTCGGCCGACATGAAGCCCGAGCAGTTGATCCGCATGGCGCCCTCGCTGACGAAGATTTCGTCGTCGAGCCAGATCCAGGAGATCATCCATAGCGCAGTCTCCGGCGTGAAGATTTTCCGACCGCCCAAGATGCCGAACGCGATCCCGACACGCCAGGATTATCAATACTTCCAGTTGGAGACAGACGGACCGTACTGGCAGGGGATCACGCGCAGTCGCAGCGTCGCGGTGTACGTTCCAAGTGAGGTTGCCAAGCCTTCGATGGAGTTGGTGATTCTGCTGAAGACGGAAGTCTGATCGGGCGGCTGGGTATGGTGACCCTCTTCGGCTGGCCACCGCCGCGTTGAAAAACGCACACCAATCGGAGCCGCGACGGTTACGGAGCGGTGGTCACGCGACCACCGCTCGCTGACGCTCGCGGCTCCGATTGGTCCTCCCGCTACCCGACGATAGCGATCACGATTGCGACTAGCACCAAGAGTGCCGCGGCCAGCAACAGCGCAATTTTCCAGTCGAAGCGCGCAGCCGGCGCACGTGGAGCTTCCACACGCGCATGGGCTGGCGGCAATGGTGCGACCGGAGCCGGGGCCTGCGCCTGCGACGGTGGCGGAGTCGGGGCGAAGATCGGCTGCGGAGCTTCGAACGTATCTCGCATCGCGTTCGATTGACGCGGCGGTGGCGGCTCGATCGGTTCCGGCCTGCTGTACACCGGCTGCTGCGGTGGCGGTGGTGGAGGCGGCGTCGGAGGAGGCGCCTGCGGACGCGGTGGAATCACGGGCGCCGGACGCGTCACGCTGCTGCGCTCGAAGATGAACGTCTCCAGCCCAGGCGCGGCATCGCGCGCGGCAGGCTGCGGCGGCGGTTCCGGTGGCGGTGTCGGCCTGCTTTCCGGAGCGGGCGGCCGGAAACTCGCAGTCAGATCGCGGATCTCCTGCGCCGTGTACATTCGCGTGAACTCTCCCGGAGCCTTCGGCGCGGGTGTCACCGGAACTGGAGCGGCCGGCGCACTCGCCTGCGATCCCGAACTCAGGTCTTGCTGCGTGTACATCCGGGTGAACTCGCCCGGACCTTCCTTTGGCGGCGGGGGCGGAGGCGGAGCGGGCGCCGGTTCCGACGCGCGTCCCATTTGTCCCGCGATCCAGCCGCGGATTCCTTCGCCGGCCGGCAGCGCTTCGGTGATGAAGTACGTGCTGGTGCCATCCTTGCCGAACTTGATGACCATGCGGCGCGCGGCGTCCGGCAGCCCCATAATGTTCTGGCAGATTTGGTTCGCGTCCTGGCTGCGCTCCGCGGGAAACAGGTGGATCTGCACCAGCTTTCCGGTGCCCTTCTCCCGCGCACTCGACACCAGAATGCCGTCAGCCTGCGTCAATTCGAGAAATTCATAAGCTCCGTCGAGTTGCATGCGGCTGCGCCTTTTGCTCCATACTGAATATTACCCCTCGCAGGGTTGTGAGGGGCAATAGGGTTGGTTATAGTGGAGTACCAAATAGCCGAGTCTCCATGTCCCATAGGCTCTACAAGTTGATCTGGTCCGAGGGCATGTACCTCGCACCGCATCATTTCCAGGCACAATCGAGATTTTTCGAAGACTCCGTGCGCTTCATCACGGACTGCTTCGCCGAGTACCACTTCGGATTCCTGCACCTGGATATCGACGAAGAGGCGCTGCGGCGCGGTACCTTCCAACTCGGCGACGTCGACGGCGTGATGCCCGATGGCATGGTCTTCCAGAGCACCGAACGCGGGGAAGTTCCGCCGCGCCCGATTGCCGAACACTATCCGAATACCGGCCGCCCGTTGATGCTCTACCTCGCGATCCCGTCCTATCGCGAAGGCCGCCAGAACGTGGCGCTCAATGGGGACAACGGAGGCTCCTTCCGCTATCACAAGTCGACCGTGGAAGCGCCCGATTTCAATACCGGCCAGGACATCCGCAAAGTCGACCTGCTCGAACCGAATCTCCGCATCGCGCTCGAGAGCGAACTCCGCGAGGACGATGTCGCGCTTCCGCTCGCGCGCGTCCTGCAGGATGGCAAGGGACAGTTCGTCCTCGACCCGACCTACGCGCCGCCGTGCCTGCAGATTTCCGCCTGCCGGCGCCTCGAAGCGCGCCTCGAACGCCTCCTCGAAATTCTCCACGATAAGAGCCGCGCCCTCTCCGCGCGCCGCCTCAACGCCGCGCTCGCCGACGTCCGCGGCGACCCGCGCGAGCTAGCCGAGTTCTGGCTGCTGCACTCCGTCAACTCCGCCATCCCCGTGCTCCGTCTGCGCAAGGAAGGCAAGAGTCCGCACCCCGCCGAACTCTATCGCGCGCTCGCGCAGCTCGCCGGCTCGCTCTGCACCTTCGCGCCGAATTCCGAGCCCGTCACGCTCCCCGACTACAACCACCTCGCGCTCGGCGATTGCTTCGCGACGCTCGATGATCACATCCAGCGCCATCTCGAACTCGGACTCCCGACCAACTGCATCGAGATCCCGCTCGAACGCTTCCAGACGCTCTTCTACGGCGGCGCGATTTCCGACCCCCGCTGTTTCGGCACGTCCCGCTGGATTCTCGGCATCCGCTCCACACTTCCCGAAACCACGCTGATCGGCAACGTGCCCGGGATGGTCAAAGTGTCGGCGCGCGATTGGATTGAGCGCGTCGTCCGGCAGGCCGTCCCCGGAGTTCCGTTGACTTACCTGCCGAGCCCGCCCGCCGCCCTCCGTCCGCAGCTCGAGACCGTCTACTTCTCGCTGGATCAGAACCACCGCCTTTTCGACCCGATTCGCAATAACCGCAATGTGGGGATTTACGTTCCGCGAGATTTGGCGAGCCCGGAACTGGACCTGCATGTGGTCGTCGGAGGATCCTAAATGACTCCCGCATCCAACGCCCCGTCGGCGCCCAACCTCGCGACCTGCTACCAGGAGATTCTCACTGTCACCGCCCGCCTGCGAACGCGCAAATTCGCGGTCACCGATTCGGCCTCGTTCCGTACCCAGGTGCGGAAAGCGCTGCAACTCGCCGAGAGCTCCGCGCAGGCGCTGCGTTACGAGCAGGAGGATGTGCGATTCGGCTCCTACGCGGTGATCGCGCTGCTCGACGAGACGATCTATAACTCCTCCAGCCCCGCCTTCCGAGATTGGGCGCAGAAGCCGCTGATGCTCGATCTCTACGGCACGCTGAATGCGGGCGAGGGCTTCTTCGAAAACCTCAGCTCCATTCT
Organism: Candidatus Solibacter sp.; assembly: GCA_025463045.1. Lineage (GTDB taxonomy): Bacteria > Acidobacteriota > Terriglobia > Bryobacterales > Bryobacteraceae > Solibacter. The sequence goes on along the minus strand of JAOAPT010000356.1, from coordinate 501 downwards.
GAAGCGCCGCGAAACGCGCGCGACGATCGACCTGCTCGAGGTGTACCTGCTCTGCCTGATGCTCGGTTTTCGCGGGCGCTACAGCAGCGGCTCGGGCGAACAATTGCATCTCTGGCGCGACCCGATGCTGGAAAAAATCACGCGCAACCGCGCCACCGGCGATACCGTGGCCCTCGCGCGCAATTGGATTCCGCAGACCGGCATCGATCTTCCCGTGGCGTCGAACCGCTGGACCAGCCGCGTCGTCAGCGGCGCGATCGCCGGCTTTATCGTGTGCGTGGTGCTGTTCGGCCTCTACAATTTCCTCCTGTCACGGGGCGTGAGCGAACTCGCCGCCACCGTGACCAGGTAAGGCGGACCCGCAATGTCATACCTGACCTCAAACCCGTTCTTCGTAATCCCCGCCGTGGTGGTCTTCGTGATGGCAGTGGGGGCGGCGTTCTGGCTTTGGCTGCGCAGCCGCCGTGCGAACAAGACCGCGCCCGCCGGCGGTGGCGCTCC
>JAOAPT010000923.1 GCA_025463045.1 Candidatus Solibacter sp. | reverse complement strand
CATTCATCCTGATCGAATCCGGGCAGCGCCACGTCCGCATGCTCGATCATCTGGCGATACCGCCAACTGCTCGCCAGTTCGTCCTCCGCCATGTGCGCGATGATCGCGCGCACCGACCACTTCCCTGGCGCCGGAGCACGACAAAGCCCCTCGTCCGCCACGCCGTCGATCAACCGCGCCAGCACATCCGCCGCCCCGCGTTGCGCCGCAATCGCCTTGTCCCGTACCGCACTCACACGCGCCGCAGCTTCGTCACGCGTCCGACCTCGACCCACTCGACCACAAAAATATTCCCCTTGTGATCGAAACACGCGCCGTGCGGTGCCACGAATCTCCCCGGCGTGAAATGATCCCGCGACAATTTCCGCGTATCGCGCCACTTGCTCGCCGAATCGTCGCCCAGGTGCTCGATCACCTGATTGTCTTTATCCAGCAGCGTCACGCGGGCGCCCAGATCCGGCACCACTACATCGCCATTCTTGAAGAAGTTGAAGTGGCACGGCATCGCCGTCCCGCTTACGAAATCCACGTGCTTTCCATCCAGCGTGAACCGCTGAATTCGCGCATTCCCGCGGTCCGCGACCGTCAGGATCGGAGTCGCGCCGCGATGGTCCACGATGATTCCGTGCGGGCAATCCAGCTTCCCCGCCTCTTTGCCCTTCCCTCCGAACGTGCGAATATACTCGCCCTTGTTGTTGTACTGATTGATGTAGCTCGACCCGTACCCGTCGCCCACGTACAGATCCCCGTTCGGCCCGATCGCCAGATTCGTCGGACTGTACTTCGGCTTCTTCCCGTCCGCTCCGGGCTTGTACGCCTCCGACATATCGGGGTAGCCGAGCTGATAGACCTTTTCGCCGTCCAGCGTAGCCTTCACCACCACGCCGCGCGCCGTGTCGCACAGATACAGAAATTCCGTGCTGCCTTCTTTCCGTATGTGCAGCCCGTGAGCGCCGCCCTTGAACTCCTTGCCCCAGCTCTTGACGAACTTCCCCTTTTCGTCGAAGACAACCATCGAGTCGGCGAGTTCGCTCGTCGCGTGCACCGTGTGGTGCACATAGATATGACCGCGCGAGTCTTCCACCACGCCGTGCGTATTGCCGTACTTGATGCCCGCCGGCAGCTCACCCCAATCGTGGATCGCCTCGTACTGATGTTTGCCGGCGCCGATCACCGGCGGCTTGCTCCCCGATTTGTCGGTGGCGCCCAATATCACCGGTGCCGCCGCACACGCCGTCTGCAGGAATCTCCGCCTCGAAGTGCTCATGGGAGGCAGTATACACAAATTTCCCCGCCTTCAGCGCACTACTCGAGGCGTGAATACTCGCGCAGAGTTCCAGATCTTGCCGCCGCGGTCATCTGACTCAACACCGATCAATCCGCGGTTATTCCGTAGCGTCGGGATATCACCCCCAATTGGAGAGAAACTCAACCCCATTTCGCATGCTCTCCATGGATTTGGCGCCGCGGACACGGAGAATACGACGGAGTTGCTCGCCAACCGAAAACTTCTGTTGCGGAGCAAGGATTATTCCACCGTGTTCTCGCTTCGAATCAGTCCATTGCACATGGAGTCGATGGAAATCGGAGACGTTGAACGTGTAAAGCACGCATTCGGTTTTTGTCGCGAAAGCCAACTGTTCTTCGTCCGGCTTCTCAACAAGTCCGGCGTCGAAGGCAGTAGTCACTGACACACCCCGCGAGCGAAGAGCAGCAACCAGATCGCTGTCCATCGCATCTTCGTCAATGTAGATTTTGATTCGGGACACGCTGGCGAATCAGCGCTGGTGCTGTTCTTCCAAGGCATCTGTCTCTCGAGCTTCCTGCTCCAGGTCCTCGTCAATCTCCACCTGATTGGCGTGGTAGTAGGCGAGAGCGGCGTGCACTTGCGCCAGCGATAGATGACCCAACTTCCTTACGATCTCCTCCGGAACCAAACCCATGTTGTGCCATTGGGCAACCCGGCGGACGGAAACCCCGGTACCGGCGACGCACGGCCGGCCCCCGCGAATGTCGGGACGCCGAGAGATCAGAGTGCCTATCTCGATCACGCTTGCCATCGCCCTCAGTATAACGCGCGCCCTTCTCGCGATTAGCCCTACGAGGCACCCAATTTTTCCCCGGTGCTACCCTATATAGATAGCCCCTCCATGTCCCCCCGTCGTAAACCCGAAGTCATGAGTCCGGCCGGATACTGGCCACAACTCCACGCCGCCATCGAAGCCGGAGCCGACGCCGTCTATTTCGGACTCCACCATTTCACCGCCCGCGCCAAAGTCGGCTTCACTCTCGAAGAACTCCCGCAAGTCTTCTCGACCCTCCACCGCCGCGGCGTCAAAGGTTTCGTCACCTTCAACACTCTCGTCTTCCGCCACGAGCTTGACGAAGCCGCCCGCGCCCTCGCCGCAATCGCCGAAGCCGGAGCCGATGCCATCATCGTGCAGGACGTCGGCATCGTCCGCCTCGCCAAACAAATCGCGCCCGATCTCGAAATCCACGGCAGCACGCAGATGAGCGTCACCTCCGCCGACGGCGTCCGCCTCGCCCAGCAGTTCGGCGTCTCCCGCGTCACCCTCGCCCGCGAGCTCTCCCTCGCCGAGGTCCGCGCCATTCGCAACGCCACCGATTGCGATCTCGAAATCTTCGTCCACGGCGCGCTCTGCGTCGCCTACTCCGGCCAATGCTTTTCCTCCGAAGCCTGGGGCGGCCGCAGCGCCAATCGCGGCCAGTGCGCGCAGGCCTGCCGTTTGCCGTATGACCTGATGGTGGACGGCAATCACGAGCCGTTAGCCGATGCGCGCTATCTTCTTTCGCCCGGCGATCTCTACACGCTCCACCAGGTTCCGGAAATCATTCGAGCCGGTGTCGCCGCCCTGAAAATCGAGGGCCGCTACAAAGATTCCGATTACGTTGCAATGACCACTCAGGCCTACCGTAAGGCCGTCGACGAGGCATGGTCCGGCCGCCTTCCGCAGATCTGCCGGGAGGACGAATTGCGCCTGGAGCAGGTCTATTCGCGCGGTCTGGGTGCGCACTTCGTGACAGGCACCAACCACCAGGCTGTCGTGAACGGTCGCGCCCCCC
>JAOAPT010000909.1 GCA_025463045.1 Candidatus Solibacter sp. | reverse complement strand
GGAGCAGGCTGTTCGGGGATTTCTAGCAGTATTCCTTGGGCCGTTGCGTTCATAGCTCAATTATCAGCTAGAACATTTCTTCCTCCAAATGTTTTGGAGTGCCGATACAGATTTCCTCACACCTTCTTACGGAGCGGTGGTCGCGTGACCACCGCTCCGTAACCGTCGCGGCTCTGATTGGAGAGTGGTCTTCAACGGAGTTTTCCATAGGCCCCTTCAGGGCCACAACAAGGGATGAAATTTGGCGATCGCTTCTTGGAGCGTTATTTTCAGGGGAGCATCGAACTCGTAGTTCGCGGAGTGATGACCAGCACGTGAGTTGCCGTGAGCCCAATTGTTGGCAGATGCCTACCGGCAGTCGCGCATGCGACGCGACACCTCGGCCCTTCCTTCCTGTTTTCAATCGAATTCAGCGAGCTTCGCATGGTTCCCGAAGTGCTCTGAGTGGAGGCATGGAACGAACCAATACCCGTGCGGCTTTTCCGTTTCTCATTGGGCTTGCGCTGCTAATGCCGCCAGGCCTTCTCGCCGGGAATCCATCCGCTTCTCGCCGCACAAGCGGCGTGAGTTTGGCTTTCGCCCGCTATGTCGCGACCCTCGAAAGCCCGAATCCTTTTGCCCAATCGGAACCCGTGGCTATAGAGATCGAGGCGTCGCTGCCTGGCCTGTTCAAGCAAGGCCGCGTGCTGGCGTTTCGGAAGACGGATGATTCCGGACATAGCCAATACCTGCTGCTTCAAGTCGAGGGCGACCCGACCGTGGTCCATGAAGTGATTGTTCCCTATCTTGCGATTCAGGACCACATCGAAGATCTTCCGACATCGTCTGTCGCGATCACACCGGCGAACTACAGATTTCAGTACGTCGGCGAGGTCGGGACTCAATCCTCATCAGCCTACGTGTTCCGGATCACACCGAAGAAGAAGCGCGACGGCCTGCTTCAGGGTGAACTTTGGATCGATGCGGTGACCGGAATTGGGACCGTGCAGACCGGGCGCTTTGTAAAACCCCTGTCGACCTTCGCCTCTCAAATCCAGGTCGTAACCGATACGACGCTCGTAAACGGAATTCCCCTTGAGCGGGTGACCCACGTGACCATCGCAACTCGCGTGGCCGGGCGCGGTGAATTGAGCATCACCGAGTCGCGCTTGTTGGGGATCGAGAATGGGCCGGCATTGCCGGGAGTTCAGTCGACAGTCTTGAAATCAAGTCTGGCGCAGGCCATAGCTTCGATTGAGTAGGCGCGTACGAAGGGCACCGCGCGACTGCCGCTGCATCTACCACGTTTGGGGTATGGCGGCATGCCGTAGACTTGGTAACCGCAAACCACCCGATCTCGTGATGTTCTGGTGTGCGGAGATGCCTCAATTTAGAAACTGCTATCATGACGTCCGTCAATCCATCAAGCATGCCGCCATCAAGCATGCAGCCCGTCGGCCCCGTACCCGGCCTCGCGCTTGAGGCCGACCAGTTGGCCTGCCTGGAGATCCGGGGCGGCAACCGGTCCGCCGTATACAGCGCGCAAATGCCGGCGCTGAACGCCTGGGTCTCCTGCCGGCCGTTGCCGCCCGCCACGCGCGGCGGTGACCTCTACTACATGTCTGTCTGCAGCCGGGGCGATATCGCGCGCGTCATCATCGCCGACGTCGAAGGCCACGGCGAAGACGTAAGCGTGGTAGCCGGGCAACTGCGTCGCGCCCTGCGCGCGCACGCCGATGATTGGGACCAGTCCTCGTTAATTCGGCGGCTCAACGACGGTTTTCTGAAAGGTCCGGTCGAAGGCCAGTATGCAACCGCCTTTCTGCTGAGCCTCTGTGCCTCAACCGGGGAACTCCTCTTTACCAACGCGGGACACGTGCCTCCCCTTTGGTACCGCGCCGCCTTGCGCCAGTGGACCCTGCTGGAAGACCGGACCCCTGACGCGAAAGTGATCGCCGACCTGCCGCTGGGCATGATTCAGGGAACGGACTACACACAAACCGCCGTGCAACTCGATCCCGACGATCTGCTCCTGCTCTACACCGACGGCGTCAACGAGTCGTATGACGACGGAGGCGAGCAACTCGGTCTTGATCGCCTCCTGGAGGTCGCGCGCGGGTTGCCAATCGGCTCAGCCTCCGCTGCGGGCGAGGCTCTGGTAGCGGCGGTCGCGCGTTTTCGCGGGTCGGCGCCGCCGGCAGACGATGAGACCGTCGTCGCATTACACCATCATCCGCACCCCACGCCATGACCACATCTGAAGCCACAGCCGAAAACCTTTCGATGCACGTGACCTTCGTGATGCGCAGCCACCCTCGCTATCTTGCAGTGGTTCGCGCCACGGTAGGTCAACTGGCGGTTACCGCGGGCCTGGAAGATTCGGAGTCGAGAGCACTGGTGCTGGCTATCGACGAAGCGCTCGCCAACGTGATCCGCCACGCCTATCACGGCCGCAGCGATCAGCGCATCGAACTGGAGTGTCACGCCGCCGCCGGCGAGTTGAAATTCCGAATTCGGGATAGCGGCGACCCACCCGATCCCACGTCGATTGGCTCCCGCGAAATCGGCTGCGACCAGATTGGCGGCCTGGGGACCCATATCATCCGCGACGTCATGGATACGGTTTCCTACCGGACCTCTCCGGAAGGGAATTGCTTCACCGCGGCGAAACGGCTCCGTAGGCAGTCATGAGGATATCGGTGCGACAGTCCGAAGGAGCGCAAATCGTGGATATCGAGGGAGACGTGGATCTGGGCACGTCGCCGGATCTGCGCCGGGCCTTGTTCGGTCTAGCCGGTGAAGCGCCGAGGCTTGCGCTCAACCTGCAAGCCCTTCGTTATATCGATAGCTCCGGCATCGCGACCCTGATCGAGGTTCTCAAGGACTGCCAGAGATCACAGAGGCAGTTCGTCCTCTTCGGTCTGAGCCCCGCGGTCAAGGAGGTGTTTCATCTTACACACGTCCATCGCATTTTCCAAATCTTCGATACTGAAGAGGAGGCCGTAACCCAGGCCTGACGGACGCTATGTCACCCACCGAATCCATCCGCGCACGAACCTCCCCGGTAGTCGCGGCTTTGGCCGGGGTCGGCGCCGGCACGGAGCAAGTCCTGGCTTATCTGGGAGGCCTCGCCGAACTGGTGGGTAGGTCTATGGCTTCGCTCGTGGTCTCTCCTCTGAAGCGCGGGCGCAGCCTTCAGCGTGCGGTGCATCAGGCTACCTTAGCCGGCGTCAGAGCGATTCCCATCATCACGCTGATCACCTTCTTTGTTGGCGTCATCATCGCGCTACAGGGTGCCTACGGCCTGCGCCGATTGGGCGCGATGCAGCTCGTCGCCGGCCTGGTCGCGATCTCGATTACCCGGGAACTCGGACCGCTGGTCGCCGCGATCGTGGTGATCGGGCGCTCCGGCTCGTCGTTCGCCGCCGAGATTGGTGCGATGCGTGTTACCGAGGAACTCGACGCCTTGAAGACCATGGCGTTGGATCCCGTCGCTTTTCTGGTGACGCCAAAGCTTGCGGCCATGATCGTGATGATGCCGTGCCTGGTCATGTGGTCCGATTTGATGGGCGTCATGGGAGGAGCGCTTTTCGGAGTCACCGGCGGCGGCTTCACGCCAGGTGGGTATTTCATCGCCACCTGTGAGGCCCTCGCCGTCCGCGACGTCACTACCGGACTCGTCAAGAGCATGGTGTTTGGAATCGTGGTTACGGCTGTCGGCTGCTACGAAGGCTTCTCCACCGGCGCGGGTGCGGAGAGCGTGGGTCGGTCCACTACTTCGGCTGTGGTCGTCTCGATTCTGCTGGTAGTGCTCATCGACCTGGCGTTTACGTTTCTGTTCTATAGCGCGAGGCCGGGCCTATGACGAAGCCGGTCATCTCCACGCACGGCCTGCGCGTGAGTTATGGCGATCGCGAAGTGCTGCACGGCATCGATTTCGAAGTGCGGCACGGCGAAACCGTGGTCATCCTGGGCGGCTCCGGATCCGGCAAAAGCACTCTGTTGCGTGCGCTTGTCGGCTTGGAACAGCCGTCCGGGGGTGAGGTGGTCGTCAATAACACCGATCTGGCGCGTTGCACGGCAAAACAGCTCGACGCTATCCGTAAAAAGATCGGCCTCTCGTTTCAGGGCGGAGCCTTGCTCGGATCCATGACGGTTGGCGAGAACATTGCTCTTCCTTTGCTCGAACACTCCGATCTGGCGCCATCCACCATCGAGGTGATGGTGCGGATCAAGTTGGAACAGGTTGGTCTCAGCGGGTTCGAGCACTTCAGCCCCTCTCAACTGAGCGGCGGCATGAAGAAGCGGGCGGCCATCGCCCGGGCACTCGCCATGGATCCCGAAATTCTGTTCTTCGACGAGCCGTCCGCGGGTCTCGATCCCATCATGGCTGCCGGAATTGACGAACTCATCCTGAATCTCAAGAAGGCCTACTCGATGAGCATCGTGGTTGTGACACACGAACTGGCCAGCGCCTTCCTCATCGCCGACCGTATGATCCTGATCGACCACGGCTCCATCATGGCGATGGGCTCGCCCAATGAAATCCGGCAGAGCAGTCAAGCCCGCGTGCGCCAGTTTCTGGATCGCGTCGCCGATTCGACCGCGGACGATGACGTCGATCATCTCCGAATGTTTACGGAAGGAATCTAAAAGATGAGGGATGCAACTCGCGAACGAGCTCTCGTCGGGCTGTTTGTGGTACTCGCCGTGGCGTTGCTGCTCGGTTCCGTGCTGGCCATCTCTGGCGGGCTGGGCTCTGCCGGCGTCTCGCACCGCGCGTACTTTAAATATGCCGGTGGCGTTCAGCCCGGAGCAGCGGTGCGCTTCGGCGGCATGTTGGCCGGCAAAGTCGACCGCGTTCGCCTTGACCCAACCAACGCCACACGCGTCGAAATCGATTTCTCCGTGGAGCGCTCCATCCCTGTGAAGAAGGATAGCGTCGCGAAGATCACGACCCTGGGACCCCTCAGTGACAACTACATCGAGATCACCACCGGCAGCGACCGCGCCGCTCTCCTGCCGCCGGGCGTCGAAATCGCCTCCGCGGAAATGTTTGGTCTGCCCCAACTGGGCGACGCCGCGCAGGCGATGCTCCCCACCGTACAGAGCGCGCTGGTGAAGCTCAACAACAACCTGGATGATCTGCAGGTCACGCTGGTGAGGGCAAACGATCTGCTGAATGATCGCAATCGCGCCGCCATCGCGCATTCCCTGTCGGGCGCGGATCAATTGCTATCCGAGACCCGTCCAAAGGTGAACGCATCTCTCGATAACGTGAACCGGATGTTGAACGATGCTCAGCCGAAGGTGTCCGTCAGCCTCACCAATGTCCAGGATCTGACATCCAAGCTCCTTCCCTTGCTCGAAGACATTCGCAAGGTTTCGACCGCAGCCAACGAGACCTTGGCCCACTTGGATGCGTCGCTCCTGGAGAACCGTGCGGACGTCCGCGCCTCGGTAACCAATCTGCGCGACGGGTTGGCCAAGTCCACCGTGTTGCTCGACCACTTGAGCCAGGGCCTGGATCAAAACTCCGATAACCTCGACGAGGTGTTGGACAACATTCGGATCTCAACGGAAAACCTGAAAGGACTCACCGACACCCTGCGGAGTAACCCCGCCAGCCTCATTCGAGGCGTCCGGGTCGACGACCGCAAGCCTGGAGGATTACACAAATGAGTGACCTCAATTACAAGGAAATGACGCGCGCAATCCCGATCGGTTGTTTCGCCGTGATCTGTCTACTGTCCGCGGGGTGTGCCGCCGGCCGTCCAATCCACTACTACACCATCGATCTGCCTCCGGCGGCCGCTGTTGATGCCAAACCGCAAGGGCTGGTGTTACTGGTCGGCAGGTTCGTCACATCCTCGGACTTGGAGGATGGCCGAATCCGGTATCGAACCGGCGGCAACGAAGTCGGCAGTTACCCATATCACCGCTGGACGGAACCGCCTGCGGCGATGGTCCGCAATCTGTTGATCCAGGCGCTTCGCGGGACCGGAAAGTACCGCCATGTCCAGGAATCGTCGAGCGCCGCGGCTGGTGACTATTTGATTCGAGGCAAGCTTCAAGACTTCTCGGAGGTCGATGCGCCGACGATCCGGACCAGGGTTTCTCTCCGCTTGGAACTGGTGGACAAAAAGAATGGGCTCGTCGTGTGGGACCACCATTACCATCGCGACGAGCCGGTCGATGGGAAGACGATGAAAGGGGTAGTGGCCTCGTTGGATCGCAATTTACAGCAGGTTATCGGCGAAGCCTCGGCCGGCATCGACAGCTTTCTATCCACTCGCGGCTGAGCACTGCCCAAACGAATGCGTAACTGTGTCGGAGTTTTCGCCGCGGCACCGGATCGGTTCTCCCCGACGGGTCAAAGGTGCGTCTTACGGCGCGTCCGCCATCGAACGCATCAGGCGGCGAAGACATGAGCCGGCTTGCCCGGCGTCATCTCTCGCGGCTCCCCTGCCGGACTGTGTTTGACAAGCAGGATGGGACTCGACATAAGGCCGAGCAGTGCGAGCAGTGCAGGCGATATCGCCCGGGTGGGCATTCGTCGGACGGTTTGTGCATGATCCAACAGGGGAGTGGTAGAGATTCGTAGTACGCCGTTCTCGGACTTGTCACGACGACCTGCTTGGGCGGGGCGGCGGACAGGACATGGCCCAACGTCATGACGATTTCGGGTAGTTTTCAACCAGCGGTCCGGTCGGAGGGATCCATACCTCGCCTGTGGTACATACCTCGAACGTGGTATGCAAGCCTTTGGGATCGGGCTAGGGCGTAACCCCTCAATATCCTGATGAGTTGAAGTTGTAGGTAACCCATACTTATGTTTATGAATGCAGTCCAAAACGGGCTGCAACGAAAAGCTGCGACCAGTGGCATGTGGACCTTCTTCCGAAACTTCCGGTGGGTGACGAGTCCGCTGATGATCCCCGGTCTGTGGTGTGGGCGGGCAGCGGTTGCAGGTCCCACGCCACGCGTCTCAAAGTTTCATCACACGAAATGGACGGCGGAAAACGGACTTGGCGCTGTCTTCGACATCCAACAGTCTCGGGACGGATTTCTTTGGCTCACGACTTCGCGGGGCGTTGTGCGCTTTGATGGAGTTCGATTCCAGTCCGTCAGGAAGCGACTTAGTGCGCCGTGGAGACAAATGAAATCGACTCTGTTTTCCTGCCGTCGTCCGGAGGGATCTGGCTTTCGACCACTGCGGCCGGACTGCTGTTCTGGAAAGACGGACACCTGACGGCCTTTCCAGACAGGCGCTGCACTCCAACGCGAAAAATGGGATGGTTGATCGAGGGCCGCGACGGGTCGTTGGCTCGAAGGGTGCTGGTGATGACGGTCAACCCGGGATTCGGACATCAACGGTTTCTGCGTTCGACTCTATCCAAAATTTTGGGGTCCGGCAATTGATCGACCAGATGAAGCCTGTTTGCGAGCTGGAGGTCGACGGCGGAATCGATCCGGCAACAGCGCACATCTGCGCCGACGAAGGAGCCAATGTCTTTGTAGCCGGTTCGGCAGTGTTCGGAAATCGTACCGGCGTGGCAGCGGCGATGCAGGACCTTCGCTTCGCCCTGCAACCCGTGACGCAATGAAATTCAAAAAGAGGAGTAATACATGCAACTCGGAATGGTTGGACTTGGACGCATGGGCGCTAACATGGCCCGGCGTCTGATCAGGGGGGGCCACGACTGCGTGGTCTTCGATTTGTCGCCGAAGGCGGTCAAGGATCTGGTCGCGGAAAAGGCAACGGGCGCAAACGACCTTCGCGATCTCGTGGACAAGCTGGCCCAGCCGCGCGCTATCTGGTTGATGGTCCCCGCCGGCGTCGTGGACGAAACCATTGACCGCATCGCACCCCTGCTGAGCGCTGGTGACATCCTCATCGACGGAGGCAATTCGTACTACATCGACGACATCCGCCGCGCGAAGGAGCTCGCGAGCAGCCAGATTCACTACGTGGACGTCGGCACCAGCGGCGGTGTGTGGGGCCTGGAGCGCGGCTACTGCATGATGATCGGCGGCGAGGCCCAGGTGGTCAGCCATCTCGACCCTATCTTCCACAGTCTGGCTCCCGGCGCGGGCAACGTCGCCCGCACGCCGGGCCGGGAGATACTCGACGGCACTGCCGAACTCGGCTATCTGCACTGCGGCGGCAACGGCGCCGGCCATTTCGTCAAGATGGTGCACAACGGCATCGAGTACGGCGTCATGGCTGCTTATGCCGAGGGTTTCGGCATCCTGCGCGACGCCAATGTCGGGAAGCAAACCGACGCGATCGATGCGGAGACAACACCCCTGCGGCACCCGGAGCACTACAGGTACGATTTCAACCTGAGCGATGTCGCGGAGGTGTGGCGCCGCGGCAGCGTGATCGCCTCGTGGCTTTTAGACCTGACGGCGGCCGCGCTGGTTGAAGACCCCGGGCTTTCCAAGTTCGCCGGCCGAGTCTCGGACTCGGGCGAGGGGCGCTGGACCATCAAGGCCGCGATCGACGAAGGCGTGCCGGCGCCGGTCCTCACTGCCGCGCTGTATGAGCGCTTCAGCTCGCGCGGCGAGGCGGACTTCGCGAATAAGCTGCTGTCCGCGATGCGGTTCCAGTTCGGCGGCCACCTGGAAAAGACCGGCGGGAAACAGGCTGTCTGAAGGAATCCAGTATGAACGCTCGCCAGCTCTTCCCGCGGCATCACGTACGCTACGAAGTATCGCCTTACTTCGTGCTGCTGGATACGCGCAGTCGGTCTCGTCGATCGATGACACGTCCGAGCCCAGGCTGATTGTCCTGGTGATGAAGATTCGTGTTCTGAGGCGGCCGCCAACTACTGGTATAGCAGAGCGTTAAAGAACATTTTGAAGGTTAGATAGCTCTGGGCACGGTATTGCGGCCGCATCCCGAAGAGGATCGCTCGTCCGCGGCCCATCGGCGCATCGATCAACGCCGCGCGGTTCGCAATCACCTTCTCGCCGACCAGCCATCCGGAAGCCAGGATGCCGTTATCGGGGTATCGCGCCACCACCGGCAACTGCGTGTCCCATGCGGGACTCTGCTCGCTCCAGATGGCGATGTCCGCCGGAATGCCGTAGGCGAGCGGGCTGCGTACGTCCACCTTGACGTTCAGCAAGGAGCCGGGAGAGTAGAACTCGCTCGAACCCGCCACCCGGTCGCCGCCCGCGGCATCGGGGTCGCCCCCACGCCCGCCGGCGCGTGCGGGCGTCACTGTCTTGGCCGCCACTCCGAGCCGCGAAATCGCATAGTCGGTAGCGCCGTTCAAAAAGATGAGCGTGCCGCCTGCGTTCGCGAACTCCTTGAGTGCCTCCGCGCCCTGCGGACCGAGCCCGCCGGTGTACTCCGGCGGCATCGTTCCGCCGCGATGGCCGTTCTCGATACTGTTCGCCGGTTGATCCGGAATCACGATCGCGTCGAACTTATTCCGCAATCCGCCCGCCTGAATATCGCCATTGTGCACGCTGGTGTACGCGAATCCGAATTCTTCCAGTAGCCAACGCGTCCACCCCTCGTCCATATTCGCCGTCCACGCCTGGTAGAGCGCGATGCGCGGCCGCTTCAATTCCCTCCAACCCGTATGCGCGGCGAGCGAAAAATCGCCGCTAGCCGGATCGCGCCAGACCGGGCGGCCTTCCTTCCACGCGCGATTTACCGCGATCCACGAATCCGAGTCAGCCGCCTTCAGCAGCGGACCCGCCGCCGGCGCGGGAGCCCGCCACTCGGTCGAAGTCGACACCGTGTCCTTCACCGCCTTCACGTCCACGCCCATCAACAGCGGGAGCGTGCTCGCCGTCACATCGTAAGGGCGCTTCGGCGGCCCTCCCGGGTAGAGCCGATCTTCCGGGTAATGTTGCCGCTCCAGGAGCGACTTCGCCCAGCCGCCGTATGGCTGATGCATCGATACTACGGCGCTCCCGTCGGAGCCTTGTGCGACCTCGACCTGTCCGAATCGGAGCGTCTCGATGAGTTTGCGCGCCGCGCCCGGATCGCGCTGATCCGATGTGATGACAAAGGCCGCGGGATCGGTCCGCGCGAGCTGTCGCTGTCCTACGCGATAGAAGTTTCGCAGCAGCTCTGTGCGGTGCAGGGCTGCGTTGTACAGGCAGGAATCGAAGGCGATCAACTGATAATCGATGATGTCGCGCAGCCGCCAGGGGCCGCCGAGCCACGGCTCCAGGTAATTCCACGACCGTTCGCGCGGATTGTAGCCAAGCGCACTAGTGCCGATCTGATCCGCCGTCATCGTGGTCGGCGTGGCGATGCGTGCGCTCGCCGACTCGGTCAGCAGCCGCAGCCCGCCGTGAAACGCCATGAAGTGGCGCGAGGGCGTCCAGAAATCATAGACTCCGTGAATCGCCACGCCGGTCTTTCCCGCAGCCGTCAGGTCGGCGGCCATCGCGGTCCCCATCATGTTCATCTCCTGCATCAGGATCGCGTCGATGTTGGGTTCGGTCGGATCCAGCCATGGCGGCACGAACAGGCGCGCGCCGCTGGCCCCCATCTGGTGCACATCATAGGTGATTTCGGGATGCCACACGTTGTGCAGCTTAGAAATCGTGAGCCTCGTTTCCGGCTGCGAGAAAATGTACCAGTCGCGATTGTTATCGTGCCCCACGTACTTGTGATACAGCTCGGGCGGGTTCGTGCCCTCGTACGAAGTACCGAGCGTCTTGCGATACCAGCGCGTCACGATGTCGACGCCGTCCGGATTGAGCGAGGGCACCAATATCAGGATCACGTCCTTGAGAATGGCGCGATTGTGCGGCGAGTCCTGGGTCAGAAGCCGGTGCGCATATTCGACCGCGGTGTGGGTGGAAGCGATCTCGGTGGCGTGGATCGAGCAGGTGATCAGCACCACCGTCTTCCCCTCGAGGATCAACTTCTCCGCTTCGGCGGCGCTGGTCTTGCGCGGGTCGGCCAGGCGCTCCTGGATTTTGCGGTAGTGGTCCAGATTCTTGAGCGTCGCTGCGTCGGAAATGGTGGCCGCGACGAATGGCCGCCCGTCGGCCGTCTTTCCGAGTTCGTCGACGCGAATGCGGTCGCTGCCCTTCGCCAGCGCCTGGAAGTAGCCGACCACCTTGTCCCAATCCATCACGGTGCGGTCGGCGCCGATCGGATGACCGAAGTAACTCTCAGGCGTCGGCACGGCGGCAATCGCGAAGCGTGCGGCCAGCAGCAGGCAGGCAGTGCGCAGAATCATCTGTACATTCTAGCGCCGGAATTCCCGCCTACAGCAGGCGTGGCACGCGCCGGCGCGGGAACGCATCGTCACCGGGTTTGCACTTTGCATCCTCGCCGCGATCGAAGTGCCTGAGATTCCGCCTGTGATTTTCCCTTGCACTCGGGGCCAGGTTGCCTTAGCATGCTGCTAACGGGGCCGCGTCAGCCGCACGAACTTTGGGGATCGTGAGGGATCATGAACAAGCAATCCAGGCTCACAGGTTTGCGTGCGCGGATGACTTCCGCGTGCCGGGTACTTGGTTTCGCAGTTCTCCTGGTGTTCCGTACAGCGCCTGCGACAGCGCAATCCGCGTCGTCCGGTACTGTAGCCGGACAGGTCACCGACCCGCAGGGCGCGGCGTTGACCGGCGCGGAAATCCGCATGACGGATCCGCTGACCAGCATCACACGCACCTCGCTCACCAACGACGCGGGTCGATTCACCTTCATCAGCGTCACGCCGGGAGTCTATGACTTTCTGGTGAGCAAGCCGGGTTTCTCCACGTCCAGGATCTCCGCGCAGCGCGTCGAAGTCGGGCTCACCCTGACTCTCAATGTCGATTTGCAACTCGGCTCGGTCACGACCACGGTAGAAGTGAAGGCCGCGGCGGGAGCCGAATTGCAGGTGATGAACGCCACTATCGGCTCGACGATTTCGGCCGAGTCCCTGCAAAACATTCCGAATCTCGCCCGCGATGCATCCGCACTCTCCGTGCTGCAGGTAGGCGTCGCTCCGACCGGCAACGTCGCCGGTGCGGCGTCTGACCAGAACGTCTACCAGCTCGACGGCGGCAACAATAGCGACGATATGTCGGGCACCAACTCGACGTACGTGCCGAGTAACGGATTCGCCGGCAGCGCGGCCACCGGCGGCACCCCGTCGGGCGTGGTGCCGACGCCCGTCGAGAGCATCGAGGAATTCAAAGTATGAACCAGCAACCAGACCGCGGATTTCAATGGCGCATCCGGCAGCCAGATCCAGATGGTCACCAAGCGCGGTACCAGTCAATTTCACGGCGCTCTATACGAGCACTATTTCGCCACCAACGTGGGCGCGGCCAATCTCTGGCGGAACAACCACACGCCATCGAAGGGACTGGGGTACACGCCTTTGCCGTCGTCTCACCGCAACCGCTTCGGCGGTTCTTTGGGCGGTCCGCTCCTGCCCAAACTGCTCGGCGGAAAAACCTTCTTCTTCTTCAACTACGAAGGCTATCGCTTCCCGAACTCCACCACGATCAGCAGACTCGTGCCCTCGGCCTTGCTGCGCGCGGGCGTGATTCAGGTGCAGAATGCCGCGGGGCAGTTCGTGCCCTACAACATCAATCCCACAGCCGTGACGGTCAACGGCACCACGTACCAGCCGGCCACATGCAGCGGCGGCCCCTGCGACCCGCGCGGTATCGGCATCAATCCCCTGGTCTCCCAACTCTGGAACAAGTACATGCCGCTGCCGAACGATCTGACGGCCGGCGATACTGTCAACACGCAAGGCTATCTCAGCCCGATCGCTCTGCCGCAGCGCTCGAATTTCGCCGTTGCGCGCATCGATCACGAATTTGGCGCCAAGTGGCACTTCATGGCGAGCTACCGTTACTACAGCTTCTACCAGTTGACGTCCCAGCAGGTGGATATCGGCGGCCTGTTTCCGGGCGGCACTCTGGGGCAGGCCGCGGCCAGCGCGCCGCGTCCGCAGAAGCCCTCGTACCTCGTGGCCGGCATGACCACCACGATCACGCCCAACCTCACCAACGATTTTCGCTTCAGCTATCTGCGCAACCAGTGGCAATGGTCGGTCAACGGAGCGCCTCCGCAGCTTCCGGGGCTCGGCGGCGCGATGGAATTGGGCGGTGAGTCCGCCAATGCGCTGATCCCTTACAACGTCGATTCGCAGAGCACCCGTTCGCGCCAGTGGGACGGTCACGACACCATGGTGCGCGACGATCTCAGCTACCTGCGCGGCAATCACCTGGTCCAGTTCGGCGGCTCTTATCAACGCAACTACGATTTCTTCACGCGCAATGACAACGGCATCGGCATTGATGCGGCGCTCGTCTATCAAATGACGAACGGCACGGGCATCGCCTTCTCGGGGGCAAACCGCCCCGCCGGTCTGCCGAGCACCCAGAACACCACCTGGGACCAGCTCTACGCGGAGACTCTGGGATTCGTTTCGCAGACCCAGGCGCTATACACGCGCACCCTTCCGTCACTCAGTCTGAACCCCGTCGGCGTGCCGATTTATATTCACGCGGTCCTGCCGAAGTACGATTTGTATGCCAGCGACAGTTGGCACATCAAGCCGACCTTGACCCTGACGTACGGCTTGGCCTACACGCTGGACATGCCGCCGTATTCCCCGGACGGCAAGCAGGTGATGTTCCTCGACGATCAGGGAGCCCCGCTCAGCTACGATACCTTCATCGGCTCGAAGAAAGACGCGGCCCTGAAGGGGCAGGTTTACAACCCGACCGTCTCCTTCGCCACCATCCAGAACGTCCCCTCGAAGCCCAAATACCCGTTCGATCCTTTCTACGGCGGCGTCAGCCCGCGAGTGGCGGCGGCCTGGAATCCGAAGTTCGATAGCGGCATCCTAGGCCGCATTTTCGGCCACGGCAAGACAGTGCTGCGCGGTGGGTACGCCCGGATTTACGGCCGTACGCAGGGCATTCGCATGGCCGGAGTCCCTGCCAACGGAGTCGGCATCGGACAGGTGATGCAGTGCGTCGGGCCGAGCAGGACGGGTCAATGCGCCGGGCAGGGCGGCGTCGATTCCAACACGGTTTTCCGCATCGGCACGGATGGCTTGAGCGCACCGGTACTGGCACTGCCCGCGACTCTTCCGCAGCCGTACTTCCCCGGTGTCAACGGTAGTCCCACCGCGGGCGACGGCGCGCTGCTCGATTCGAAATTCAAGCAGGATCGCTCCGACGCCGTCAACTTCACCATCCAGCGGCAGCTTTCGCAGCGAATCATCTTCGAAGTGGGCTACATCGGGCGCACCATCAAGAACGAGTACGAG
>JAOAPT010000867.1 GCA_025463045.1 Candidatus Solibacter sp. | reverse complement strand
GGCGAAACCGGAGATCCAGCCGTCCTTTGCGTTTTGAAAAGCAATCGAGCTGAGCGACCACGTGGCGCCGGGAACCTTGACCACCTGCCACTTCTTGCCGCCATCCGTAGTGTGCAGGACGAGGCCGGCCCAGCCCGCGGCCCAGCCGTTTTGTGCGTCGAGGAAGAAGAGCGTCTCGATCGAGAGAGTGACGCCGCTCTCCTGTTTGGTCCACGTCTTGCCCCCGTCCGCGGTGTGGAGGATGACGCCATCGAAGCCGGCGATCCACCCCTCGTCGCCGATCATCTGAATGTCGGTGAGGTTTTCGCTGGTGGGGTACTCACGTTTCTGCCACGTCTTGCCGGCATCGTTGGTCGCGACGATGGCGCCGGCGAGTCCAATGGCCAGCCCTCGATTTTCGTCGGCGAAGGCGAGGGCGCGAAGGCCGTCGACTCCGGGGATTTTGCGTTGCGACCAGGTGGCGCCCTCGTTAGTGGTGACGAGCAGCAGTCCTTCTTCGCAGAGCACGTAGGTAGTGGAATTCGAGGGTAGAGCCGCGTCACGCATGGTGCAGGTGCGTTCGTCTGCCGCGAACGTCACCAAAGGTAACACCATGAGGGCCACGAGTCCGCCCAAACGTTGCCGTAGGGTCGTTGACATCGGTCTCTCCTGAACGCTTCCCGGCAGCGCAAGCCGGGAATCAACTGTTGTACGTTCATTTCGAGACAAAAGTTACATAGCCCTGGGGGGCTATTTAGAGCTCTTTACACGCCCCACAAGGACTCGGCGGATCCCGGTGCCTGGAGGCGGATGGCGCTATCACCGGCATCTGGATTTCGTAAACAGGGCGGCGCCGCTGCCCGAGCGTCCGCCGGCAATGACCGAGGAATTCCGGGCGCGGTACCGGTGAAGCATGGAGCAGGAGAACTGCACGCTCGTGAACGTCGAGATTCCGGCGCGAAGGTGAGGGCGACGATGGCGGGCATTCAATGGCGCGGGTGCGATCCTCTTCGACTTGCGGGACAACCGCGGCGGGTTTCCGGGGATGACGATCATGACGCTGAGTGGGTCTCGTACGACCTGAAGATGCTGAGTGCGCCACGCTGGTCGGGAATCGACGCGCGGCGTTGGTGAAGGCGGCGGAATGCGCTGGAAACAGCATTGCGGCTGGCGAGGGGAAGGTGTCGAGGAAGTGGTACTGACAGGTACGCTGGCGCGTGTGGTGCTGTGTAACGGCATGACTCGCGAGGATCGGCAGACCGGCAGCGCGTTGGAGGAGTGGAGAGAGGTACTGCGTCCGGAGCAGGTAATTACGGGCTCGGAATTGGACGCGTATCTGGTGAATTGCCTGAGCATCACGCGGCGGGTACTGGCTGCCCTATGGCCGGAGAACGAGAGCGAGGTGCAGGCGATCGTGCGGATCGCGGCGCGGCACGAGGTTCGGATCTACACGTTTTCGACGGGACATAACTGGGGCTATGGGACGTCGATGCCGGTGGAAGACGATTGCGTGCTGTTGGATCTTTCGCGGTTGAATCGGATTCTGCAGATGGATGGCGAACTGGGTTTGATCCGACTCGAGCCCGGCGTCACGCAGGGGCAGCTATTCGAATTCCTGCGCGAAAACGATCACGACTTTTTTGTGCCGACGACGGGAGCAGGTCCATCGGGGAGTCTGTTGGGGAACGCGCTGGATCGCGGGTTCGGGATCACGCCGGAGGAGGATCATTTCGGCGCGGTGCGGAGTGTGCGGGCGGTGTTGGCGGATGGGAGCATCTACGAATCGTCGCTCGCGAGCCTGGGGATGCCGATGGCGCAGAGCTCGTGGAAGTGGGGCATCGGGCCATATCTCGACGGACTGTTCGCGCAGGGAAATTACGGGATCGTGACGGCGGCGACGCTGGCGCTGGGGCGCCGTCCGGAGCACATTGAGGTTTACGTATTCACGGTGGACGATAAGGGGTCGCTGCCGGAGGTGGCATGCCGGTGCAGGGACGCGGTGACGAAGCTGCGCGGAATCGCGGGCGGCATCAAATTCATGAACCAGGCGCAGTTGAAGCTGACGCTTGACACGTCGGAGGTGGGGATGGGGCTCGCACCGCAGTTCGCGTGGGTGGGGTTCGGGGTGCTGCACTGCGCGAAGGCGATGGTGAAGGCGGCACGGACAGAGCTCAAGAAATCGCTGGCGCCGCATTTGTCGCAATTGATTTTCCTGAACGATCGCCGGATTCAGCGATTCAAGAGGCTGGCGAAATTCGCGCGTGGGAATTTGAAGAAGAAGATCGAGCGGCAGGTACAACAGGGCGAGGACATTCTGCAGATCGTGCGGGGGCAGCCGCGCGCGCTCGAGTTGCGGTTGGTGTATCAGCACGTGCCGGAGCCGCCGGACGGACCAAAGGATCCGGTGAAAGAAGGCGTGGGCGTGATCTGGTACGCGCCGATTATTCCGCTGAAGCAGGCGACGATCGCGGCGATGGTGGCAGCGATTCAGACGACGCTGAGGAGTTACGGATTCCCGGAAGCGATCTCGCTGACGACGGTAAACGAGCGGTGCGCGATGGGCGTGATCCCGATCATTTACAAGCGGCCCGAGGATCGCGGAAACGCGCATCAGTGCTTCGACACGCTGCTACAGGAAGGCAAGAAGGCGGGATGCTTTCCATACCGGTTGAACGTTTCGGCGATGGCGACCTTGCCGGAAGACGGGCCGACCTTCTGGAAAATGGCGCGGGCGATCAAGGACGCGGTGGATCCAGATCACTTGCTTTCGCCCGGCCGTTACGGATTATAGCGGGCGCTACTGCGACGACAGATTGATGATGGAGGCGGCGGCCATGGTGCGCACGCGCGTGTGCTCGTCGCTGAGCACGGGCTGGAGTTTGGCGATGCTGTCCTGGTTGCCGCGCGTGCCGAGAGCTTTGGCGGCTTCGGCGCGGACGAACTGGTTGTCATCGGCGAGGGCCCATTCGAGGAGGGCGAGCGCGGCGGGGTCGGGATCCTTGGCGAGATAGGCGGCAGCGGCGGCGCGTCCGGGAGTGCCTTTGCCGCGGAGATCGGCGGCGTCTTTGGCGGCGGTGATGCCCCAGGATGCAGGTCCGAACATGGCGCCGGCCGCATCTTCGGCGCCCATGAGGATGAGTCCCTGCGGATGTTTGAGCTTGTGCTTGGCAGTGCGCAGGGCGTTGGTCATGATGCCCGGGGTGTCCTTGCGTTCGCCGGCGAGGACGGCGATGATCATGGCGCGCGAGGACGCGGGATCGCCGATATCGGAGAGGGCCTTGGCGGCGGCGAAGGCGACTTCGCCGGTGTCGTCGAGGGCTTTCTCGAGGGCGGACGCAGCGGAGGTTGCTTTCATTTGGCCGAGAGCGAGGGCGGCGGCTTGACGGACGAGGGCGTCTTTGTCGTCGAGCGCGGCCACAGCGCGTTTGACGGCTTCGGGATTGGGGCCTTTGATGGTGGCGAGGGCGGCGAGGGCGAGGCGTTTGTGCTCGGAGTCGTTTTGGAGTGAGGTGTCGAGAGTGACCCAGGCGTCGCGCGGCGGGCCGACTTCGGCGGAGAAGGAGGAGAGCGCGAGAGTTGCGAGAAGGAAGACGATTCTCATGGGTGTGGAGCATGCAGGCGACGGGCCGAAGTTAGAGGGAGAACGGATGGGGAGGACGGATGGGTGGCAACGGATAACTTCACTGGGGTGTCGTCAGGGATGAGCGCGGGGCGAGGATGGCGCGAACAAGGTGCAAAAAAACCTCCAGCCGCCGATGGACGCCGATAGGAAAGGGCTTGGGGTCAAAGCGGCCGGATCTGGCGATTTGGGTGGGCGGATTGTAAGGGCTCATGCGCGGACAGCGGCTGATATGATTGGCGTGAATTGGACGCAGTATGTTGAGGCTGATTGTGATGACTGCGGTGTTACTGCCAGGTTTGTGGCGCAGACGGCGGAAGAGCGGTTTAACGATAGCATCCGGTCGCTGATGGCGGAAACCGGGGAGACTTGGATGAGGCCCTGACACTGTCGCGGAGAGCGAACCAGTTATTGCCCGAAAATGTACGAAGTGTCGGACACGCTCGCGACTTATCAGTATCATCTCGGAATGGCGTTGGCGCAGAAAGGCAAGAGAGCTGTCGTAGAGAATACGGGATGAGTAGCGGGACTTGATATGCTGGGCGGGATTGGAGAGTTCATGCGGACAGTGGCGGTGTTAGTCGCAATCGCGGCGGGGCTCGGGGCGCAGGTGGACTCGGGGCGCACCGCGGAGTTGATGGGCAGAGTGGACAGGGCAGTGCGGGAGAATCGGTCGAAAGACGCGATTGCGATGCTGCAGGCGGAGCTCGCGGCGGCGCCCGGGGATCGGACCTTGCAGCTCGCGCTGGGAAATACAGCGGTGCGGACGGGCGAGTACGACCTGGCGATCACGACGTTTCAAGGATTGATGGCGGAAACAGAGGGACCGGCGCGCGGCGATATTTACTTGCGCATTGGGGAGACGTACCGGCGGAAGGGGGACAAGGAAGCGGCGATCACGAACCTTCGGCAAGCGGCGGAATTGCTGACGGACAATGTGGTCGTGATGAGCACGCTCGGGCTGGTGTTGGACGGGGCGGGCCGGATGGAAGAGGCAGTCCGGGAGTATCGGGCCGTGGTTCGGATGGATCCGAATAACGGCGTCGTGCTGAATAATCTGGGGTACCTGTTGGCGCAGAGCGGCGGCGGCGATCTCGACGAGGCGCTGGACTATGCGGAGCGGGCTTACACGCTGCTGCCGGGTTTGTCCGAAATATCGGACACGCTCGGGTGGATTCATCTGAAGAAGAATCGCACCAGCGATGCGATCGCGGCGTTCGACAGGATCGTACAGAAGGAGCAGAATAATCCGACGTTCCGATATCATCTCGGGATGGCACTGCTGCAGAAGGGCGACCGATCCGCGTCGAAGGAGCAATTCCAGGCGGCGCTGAAGTGCAATCCGGCGGACGACATGGCGGAGAAGGTCAAGACGCTATTGGAAAAGATGCAATGAGGGAACCTGGGTATCCCGCGGCGCGGTTGGTCGCGGGAAAACTGGAGGAGTATTTCGCGCGGCATCATCGCGAGGCGGAAGAGCGCGGCGAGCTATTAAACGCGCCGCTGCCAGGCGCGGAGACAATCGAGGCGGTGATCGACGCCGCGTTTTGGGCGAGTCTGCGTCGGGAGGAAGGGTACGAGACGCGGATCTCGCTGGCATACCTGGCCCCCGAGGACGCGGCGTATCCACTCCGATTCGAGCGGGCTCTGGAACTGGAAGCGAGCGTGTTGACGAAGGTAGCTCCGGCGGTGGAGCGGGCCGGGATCCACCTGGGAGTGTGGCGCGAGGGCGAGGATTTGAAGGTGTGGGGAACGACGCGCACGCTGCCGTCCTTGTGCTTCGTACTGGAAGTAGCGACGCCGGGCCTCCTGGTGATCAAGCATCACCGGGGCGAGGAGCTGGGCAAGTTTCTCAACGTGGCGGTGCTGGAAGGCGACCGCATCAAGATGGTCGATGAGAGCGCATCGAGTCTGCCGGACTGCCCCGAATTGCTGAACTCGATGCTGGGATTCGAATCGCCGTCGTCATGGGCGGACACAGTGAATGTACTGGTGCAACTGGCGGTATCGATGCGCGGGCATGGGCGCGGCGGATCGCTGCTGGTGGTGCCGCCGGGCTCGGAGACGTGGCGCGAATCGGTTGTGCAGCCGGTGCCGTACGCGGTGGTTCCGCCGTTTTCCGAACTGGCGCAATTGCTGCGGGAGGAGCCGGACGATCAGCGGCTACACCGGTGGCAGGAGGCGCTGGCGCGCGCGGTGGATTGGATCGCGGGGCTGACGGCGGTGGACGGGGCGGCGGTGATCACGCGCGATCACGAACTGCTGGGGTTTGGAGCGAAGATCGCGCGGCGGAAGGGTTGGGCGCAGGTCGACGATGTGATGGTGACGGAGCCGATCGAGGGCGGGACGGCGGCGCGGGTGCGGCCCGAGCAATTGGGCGGGACACGGCATTTGTCGGCGGCGCAATTCGTACACGATCAGCGGGACTCGATCGCGCTGGTGGCGTCGCAGGACGGGCGGTTCACGGTGTTCGCGTGGTCGCCGTGCGAAGAGATGGTGCATGCGCACCGTGTGGAGACGCTGCTGCTGTAGCGCAAGGACGGTATTGGCCGCCGATGAACGCCGATAAAGATTAGACGAGAGAAGGCACTCGGGGCACATCGATCAGGGGCGCATTCGGTTAAACTGGTCTGGCAATGAAAAAACTTTCTTTTGTGCCGGTATTTTGTTTGCTTCTGGCCCCTGCTTTCGCCCAGAAGAGTCCTTTCGCAGGGCGATGGGATTTGAATTTGACGCCGTCGAGCGGTAATCCGTATCCGCAATGGATGGAACTCGTGGAGAAGGACGGCAAGGTGGAGGGACGCATCCAGCCGCGGGGCGGCGCGGTACGGCCGATCGTCGCGACGAAGATGGAGGGCGAGCACCTGGTGATCACGGTGAACGACGCGACGCAGCGCGGGCCGGCGACGACGTGGGACGTGACGGTCGCGGGGGACAAACTGAGCGGCGTGGAAAAGCGCGGCGATGCGGCGGGACCGGCGATTGCGGGCGTGCGCGCTCCGGCGCTGAAGCGGTCGATGCCGAAGACGTGGGGGAAGGCCGAGCCGATTTTCAACGGGAAGGATTTGACGGGATGGGAGCCGATCGGCAACGCGCAGAACAGCAAGTGGGTGGCGCGCGACGGCGAACTGGTGAACGACAATCCCGTGGTGGAAGGGCCGCGAGGACCGTCGGCGGCGAATATCAAGACGACGCGCAAGTTCGACGATTTCAAGCTGCATATCGAAGTGAACTGCCCGGAGCACGGGAATAGTGGAATTTATCTGCGCGGGCGGTACGAGATCCAGGTGGGCACGGAAGGCGGCACGGTGCCTTCGCACGAGATGGGCGCGGTCTACGGACATTTCGCGCCGGCGGGGAATATCGGGAACAAGCTCGGGCAGTGGACGAGCTTCGATATCACGCTTGTGGGTCGGTATGTGACCGTGGTGCGCGATGGGGTGAAGATTCACGACAACGTCGAGCTACCGGGTCCGACGGGCGGGGCGCTGGATAGCAATGAAGGCGAGGCGGGTCCGTTCTTTTTGCAGGGAGATCACCAAGGGGTGATCCGGTATCGGAATATTACGATTCAGGAAGCGAAGAAGTAAGAAGGCGGGACGATGAGGGGGCGGTGGTCGTGACCACCGCTCCCTTACGGTCGCGGCTCTGATGGGGTTTAGAACATGTTCCAGAGGAACTGGTTGTAGACTTCGTGGTGGTATTGGACTTCGGGCGTCTTGACGAACGTGCCGAGGAGGCGCGGGCAGCGGTCGGCGGACGCCTGTTTCAGGTCGGCGTAGCGGGCCTTGACGTCTTCGCCGAGTAGCGTGGTGGTCCACTCCGCATTCTTGAAATTGGCGAGCGCGTCGTAGATGTTGTCGGGCAGGTAGCGCTCCGCCGATCGCAGATTCTTGATCTTCGCCGTGTCGCCGTCGAGTCCCGTTTTGAAGACGGAGAGCATCACCATATACGGGTTCGCATCCGGCCCGACGGAGCGGACTTCGACGCGCGAGCTGCGCTCATTGCCGATCGGGATGCGGATCATCGAGCCGCGGTCGGTGGCCGACGCCTTGATCTGGTTCGGCGCTTCGAAGTGGGGATCGAGGCGGCGGTAGGCGTTGACGCTCGCGTTGAGCAGCAGGCAGAGATCGTTGCCGTGGGTGAGGATGCGGTCGACGAATTGCCAGGCGAACTTGCTCATCTTCTCATCGCCCTTGGGATCCCAGAAGATGTTCTTGCCGTTCCTGGTGATCGACACGTTGGTGTGCATGCCGCTGCCGTTGACGCCGACGACGGGCTTTGGCAGGAAGCTGGCCGTGAGGCCCATGCGGGTGGCGACCTGGCGGCAGATCAATTTGTAGAGCTGAATCTGGTCGGCGGCGGCGACCACCTCGGCGTAGCTGTAGTTGATTTCGAACTGCGAAGGCGCGACTTCGGGGTGATCCTTCTCGTTCTGGAAGCCCATGGCGCGCTGCACTTCGGCGCAGCTATCGATGAAGGTGCGGAGCGGGTCCCCGGGCAGGGAGTGGTAGTAGCCGCCGGTGTTGACGTAGTCGAATTTGGCGGTCTCGTGATAGCGGCGTTCGGCATCGGCGCCGTTGAACAGGAAGCCTTCGATTTCGTTAGCGGCGTTGAGGGTGTAGCCCTGCTTCTCGTAGAGCGCCTGCGCGTAGGACTTGAGGACGCCGCGGATATCGGCGCTGTAGGGTGTGCCGTCCTTGTCGATTACTTCGCCGAAGACGAGGACTTTGCCGGCGCCGAAGACGTCGGAGGGCGCCCAGTAGAAGGCGCTCCAATCCATATTGAGGCGGAGATCGCTTTCGCGCTGCGCCGTGAAGCCGCGGATCGACGAACCGTCGAAGGTCAGATTGTCCCAGCTCTTGACCAGAAACTTCTTGTCATAGTCGAGCATGTGGAGGCGGCCTTCAAGGTCAGTGAACAGGACCGTGACGGCTTTGATGCGCTTCTCGTCCGTGAGGTACTTGAGGCGCTGCTCCTGAATCTGGTGCACGGGCATGCGGCCCAGGCGTTCGGCTTTCGCCTGCAGATTCAACTCTTCCAGTTCAGAGTAGGAGAGTGTCAGGAAATCTTGGAGTTGATTGGACATGGTCAGGGGTGAACTCTCATTGTCGACGACGGTGCGGGGTACGAGCGATAGATTGTCTTTATGGGATACCGTCAAGAAATTGATCGCGGGGGCGAATTTCCTTTACTTCGGGGCTGCGATCCACTAAGCTTAGGCGCGGAGTTCCAATGCCAGGAAGGGTTACACCATTGACTAAAATCGCCGCGACGTCGAAGTTGAGAGTGACTCGGAGTTTCAGCGCGCAGCAATCCGCATCGCGCGCACGCGGCAATTTCGCGGTGGGGGACTTGTTGGCGTTGCAGGAGGGCGTCGAGCCTTCCGGACAGTTGCGATTCGTTCGCGTGAACGGATTGCGGCCGAACGCGGGACGCGAATGCCACTACCTGGCGGAATCGGAAGAGCTGCACCTAAATACTGAAGCGATCTGAGAGAGGCGCTCGGCGCCTCCTTAGTCACCAAAGCGCGTGGATGATTCGCGGCTCGGATTGGGCTCGTGGCGTTCAAGGGCGCGGGGGGCGGCGATACACCGCAATCTTCCCTGCCCCACAAGGGTAATTTGATCTCCACAAAATAGTCTTTAATCAGGTGGCGGGGTGTTCTTGTTCGGACTGCAGGGCGAGCTGCGCGAACCATCCGCCGGCGGCGATCAATTTTTGCGGAGTTCCCTGCTCCGCAATCCGTCCCTGTTCCAGCACGATGACGTAGTCGGCATCTTTCACCATGGAGTAGCGGTGCGCGATGACGAGCATGGTGGGTCGATAGCTCAGGCCGGCGAGCGCTTGTTTGATCTCGGCCTCGGTGGAGTAATCGAGGTTGGCGGTGGCCTCGTCGAGCACGAGAATGCGCGGGCGGTCGACCAGGATGCGGGCGATCTGAAGGCGCTGTCGTTCGCCGACGGAAAGGCCGAGGCCGCCTTCGCCGATTTCGGTGTCGAGGCCGTCGGGCAAGGACTCGATCGTCGTGCCGAGTCCCGCTGCGAGGGCGGCTTCGCGGACTTCGTAATCGGACGCATCGGGACGTTTGTAGCGGATGTTGGCGGCGATGGTGCCGCGGAAGACGGCACCGTCGGCGGCGACCATTCCGATGGCACGGCGGATTGAAGAGGGGTCGACCTGCGCGAGGCTCTGGCCATCGACAAGGATCTCGCCCGACGAGGGCTCCCAAAGTTTCAAGAGAAGATCGGCGGCGGTGGTCTTGCCTGCGCCGGACGGTCCGATGATGGCGGTGACACGACCGGGTTGCGCGGTGAAGGTGAGCCCGCAGAGAATCTCGCGCTGCGGCACATAGCCGAAGCGGACGTCGCGGAATTCGATTTTGCCGGGACCGGGCGCAAGTTCGGCGCCGCCCTGCTCCGTGGGTCCGGTCTCCAGCAGGCGAATGGCGCGATTGAGCGACGCGATGTGCAGCTGGAGATTGACGGCGATGCTGCTCAGCGAATCGATCGGATCGTAGATGCGGTCGAGATAGGCGACGAACATGACGACGTCGCCGGGGGTGAGGCGGCGGTCGAGGACCATCCAACCGCCATACCCGAGAACGAGCGCCTTACTGAGATGGCTGAGCGTGCTTTGCAGAAAGAGGTAACGGTTGCCGAGGCGCGTGCGTTCCAGATAGTCGACGTACGCCGATTGGGAAGCGGACTGCAGAAGGTTGGCTTCGCGCTGCTCGGCGCCTGAAAGCTTGACGGTCTTGATAGCGGAGAGTGCATCCTGAATGCGGACCGAGACGCCTTCCCACTTCATGTAGTATTCCGTCATGCCGGATTCCAGGCGTCGCGCGGCATGGCGCGTGATCATCAGGTAGAAGGGGAGGATGGCGAGCGCGGCGACGGTGAGGCGCCAACTTTGCGTGAGCATGATGGCGCAGATGCCGATGATGCGCAGGCCCTCGGGGGCGATTTGCTGCGAGAACGCGGAGATGATGGGCGCGACCTGATCGGATTGGTCGATGCGCTTGGCGAGGCCTCCACTGGCACGGCGGCTGAAGAAGGCGAGCGGCAGACAGAGAACATGACCGAAGGTGGATTGGATGAGGTTGGCTTCGATGGCGCCGGCGACGGCGGTGCTCTGGAGATCGGCCGCGAGCGAGAAGTAGTAGCCGAGCACGCTGATCGCGAAGAGCAGCGCGACGGCCCAGAGGAGAGTGGTCAGGGTCTGGCGGCGGGTGCGGGGAGCGACATAATCTGTGCGATGCGCCTCCTGAGTTTTTTCGAGGCGCTCCAACTGACGGCGGCGGCGCTCTTTCTCGACGGGCGGGGACGGGGGCGGGTTTTCGGAGGGACGGTCGACAAACAATCCGGCGACGTCGTTAATGGCGGTGCGGTAGATGAGGGGTTGGAGGAGATCGGCGCCGGTGCCGAAGAGGGCGAGG
This sequence comes from Candidatus Solibacter sp., assembly GCA_025463045.1. Taxonomy (GTDB): domain Bacteria; phylum Acidobacteriota; class Terriglobia; order Bryobacterales; family Bryobacteraceae; genus Solibacter. The sequence goes on along the minus strand of JAOAPT010000867.1, from coordinate 9,185 downwards.
AACGCGATGACGAGGAAGCGCTTGCGGTAAGGGCGCGCCAACTGGATGAGAACGGCCAGCGTGCTCTTTCTATCTTCCGAGCTGGTTGAACTCATGGCGCATGTACGATCGTAGCAACTATGATCGTAAAAACGGTGGCGCCTGAAATGGGAACGCGCCGTGGAGTACCGGTTGACCGGCAATCCACGGCGCGAAGATTAGCGTGTGCTAACGAGGTGCGATTCAGCTAGGCGTTGCTGCCGCCGGTGCGCACCCGGGGTTTGTCCGACTCGGCGTAATCCGCGCTGGATTCGCCGGTCGAAGAAATGTCCGTAGCGCCCGTGCGCTCAAGAATGTCCTTGGCCTTCTTCACCCAGTCGGAGTTATCGCAATGCACGGAGAGCAGAATGCGCCCTTCCTTGATCATCCCTTCGTAACGTTTGGCTTCGTATTCGGGGATGCCCATGCCGACCATCGCGCCGATGAGACCGCCGACAACTCCGCCGGTTCCGGCGCCGGCCAGCGCCCCCATGATCGGGCCCGCGGCGATGAAGGGTCCGAGACCCGGGATGGCGAGTGCACCGATCCCGGCCAGAAGACCGAGCGTTCCTCCGACCACGGCACCGGTTCCGGCACCGGTGGCCGCGCCTTCGGGAGCCTTGGTATTCTTCTCGTGGGCGAAATCCTTCGTGCCTACGTTTTCAGGGAGGAGCACGGAAATATCTTCCGTGCGGAAACCCTCGGCAACGAGGGTGTCCACGGCATTTTCGACCTGCTCCCGGTTTCGGTAAATTCCGAATACTGCTGTATTCTTGCCTGCCATGAGTTTTATATCTCCTTATTGAGTTGAGGAACTAGTTAGTGCCCTTTTTTGTCTTCTCGGGTTTGATCGTGATCTCGTCGGTGACGTTGCCGGCGCCGGCGATCTCGGTGGCCTTCTGCTCGATGGCTTGCTTCTCCGCCTCCGAGCGCACCGGTCCCTTCAATGTGACCTTACCGCTTTGGGCGATGATCTTCACGTTATGCGCGTAGGTCGAAAGCGACTTGTCGGCCATAACGGCCTGGCGAATCTTCTGCATCAGGGCGCGATCCGTAGTGTTGTTCTTGCCTTGATCGGCGGTGGCACCCTTGCTCTCGGTTTTATTCGACTTGGTATTGTCCGGAGCCTGATACGGGCTGGCGCTCAGGGCTCCCCCACATGCGAGTACCCCGGCCAGCACGGTGATGATCCATTTATTCTTCAATGCTTCAACCTCCTAAACTTATCGAGCAATCTCGAATCCCATGTGCGCAAGCGCGCACTCCACCGAAACCGGGCTAGCCGGCTTTGCGAGTCTTAACATTCCCGGCCGAGCGGGCGGGACGGGACTCTACCTCGTCGCTGTCTTCATCGGCGGACTCTTGATCTCCGGCGGACGCGAGTCCTCCGAGGAACTCTTCGCACATCGAGCTGAGCTTCTGGTCGGTCTCTTCTTCCTCGGAAAGAGTTTCGCGAAGAAGTTCGACGGCGGCCTCGTTCTCCGTCGATTCGGCGATCATGATGAGCGACTGGTAGGCCGCCATTTCGTAATGCTCGACGCGCTTCGCGGCGCCGATCATCATAATGTCGCGCATTTCGCTCTTCTCGTTTTCGTCAATCGCCTGCTGGCCTTCTTCGACCAAGCCCTTCATGGCTTCGCAGGTCTTGCCTTTGGGCTTCACCTCGATGCTCTGGAATACCTGCTCAAGGCGCTGCACGTGGCCTTTGGTCTGTTCCAGATGTTCTTCGAAGCCCTGGCGCAGCTCATCCGACATCGCCGCTTTCGCCATCTTCGGCAGCGCCTTTACGAGTTGCTTCTCCGCATCGTAGACATCGCGGAGTTCTTCTTCAAAAAGGTCATTCGCGGTTTCGATCATTGTCTATCTCCTGTTTTGCTGGTTACTCCACAATTCTTTAGGGCCGTCCAGGTCTGCTTGCCACGGACACTCGATGCATCCGGTTTCCGGGCGGACCGGCAATTGTTGCAGAGTCGATAGAGAGAGGTGCAATTGGCAGACCAGAAAGCGATGAACTGTTCTCACCCGGCTGTTTTGAACGCGCCGTGGGTGCGCAGGCTCTCATTGACGAAGCGTGCAAGGGATGAGCGGGGAAATATGGATGCTCGGGTGCACGTCCCAAGTGCATGGCAGGGAGCGATCCACCCATCATCGACGCACAGATCGTTATTTCCCCCACCGATTCAACCAGCGATTCAACCAGCGATTCACCCAGCGTTTCACCCCTCGATCCACCCAGCGTCGGCGCACCGATCGTTCTGGAAGCGGGTGGCAGTGAGTACATGACGCCGGCGGGCGGCGCGTGCCGGTACCGAAAGCCACTGCTGTCGCTCCGCTGGGCGGATCTTAAGGTACTATCCAGCGAGAGTGTTGAACAATGGAGTGTACATAAGGGAGCGCGGCTGGGTGCGGCACTCGCCTTTTATACACTGCTGTCGCTGGCTCCGCTAGTGCTTGTGGTGGTGACGATCGGCGGCTTGGTGTTCGGGCGTCAGGCGGCGCAATCGCAAGTCGTGTGGCAAGTGCGGGAGGTTGTAGGTCCGGCGGGAGCGGCGGCGATCCAGACGTTGCTGACCGGCGCACAGAATAAGGAGCATGGCGTTCTCGCCACGGTGCTCGGATTGGTCACTTTACTATTCGGAGCATCGGCCGTGCTGGTGGAGCTCCGCGACGCACTGAATACGATTTGGGGAATTCCGGTGCGGGCCAGCACGGGATTTCAAAGTGTGCTCGCGATGGTGAAGGAGCGGCTGTTTTCGTTCGCGCTGGTGCTGGCGACCGGCTTCCTGCTGGTGGTATCGCTGGCGGTGAATGCGTGGATCTCAGCGCTCGGGCGCTTCGCGATGTTGTTGCCGTTGTCGGAGGGGATGCTGCAAACGGCGAACGCCGTGGTGTCGTTCATCGTGATCACGGGTCTGTTCGCGGCAATTTACAGGATCATGCCGGACACACGGATCGAGTGGCGGGACGTGGTGCTGGGCGCGGCGGTGACGTCGCTGCTGTTTACAATCGGCAGAATGCTGCTCGGGCTGTATTTGGGGAAGGCAGCATTTGCATCCACCTATGGCGCGACTGCCTCTTTTGTCCTGCTGATTGTGTGGGTGTACTATTCAGGCCAGATCTTTTTTTTCGGCGCTGAATTCACCAGGGCATTTGCAACGCGATACGGATCTCGCCCGGAGCCTGCCGTCGAGCGGCACGGGAGATTGATCACAACCGCACAGAACTGAGAGTTCAATTGCGCACCGACGTCAGCCGCTGACCGTAAAAAGATCTGCAACGCCGTGAACATCGTGAGAATCCATAGGGTGGTTCTCGATGTGCTCATGGGGCTCTGGCGGGGGCACATACAGCAAGGAATACATCCGCTCTAATATTTTTCCTGGAGAGCTTTCAGATGGCATCAAGTCTCACGAGCTTTGCACAACAGGAACGGGTCGAAGATGCTCTGTCTTACCTACCCTGTTCCACGGTAATTGAGTACAAGAAAGGAGAGTTGATCTATGGTCACGGCAGTGTGTGTGACAATCTGTACCTGGTCCTCTCCGGGTGCGTCAAGGTTACCAGGTTATCCGACCACGGGGGGCAACTGCTCTTCGAGCTCTACCGGACCGACGAGTTCTTCGGTGAATCCGGCTTGCTGAATCTTTGCAACCCTTCGGAACAGGCGGCGGCTCACCAGCGGAGCACTCTGATGTGCTGGAAGGCCTCGGACGTAGAGGAGATCATGCGGAAGCAGCCGCGGCTGGCGATTGCGCTGCTGCAGTTCTTCGGCCAGCGCTCCCTGGTGCTGGCGCAGCGCATGGAGAGCCTGTTCTTCGATCCGATCGATTGCCGGCTGGCGCGATCCCTGCTCCGGTTCGCTGACCGTCTGGGAGCGGAACAGGTGGACGGCAGTGTTCTGATGGAGCCGCTGACCCACGAGCTGCTCGCACAGTATGTCGGGACGTCGCGTGAAGTGGTCACATGCCACATGGCAAATCTGCGGCGGCTTGGGTATGTGAAGTATTCGCGGAAGGCGATTGAACTGGATAAGCCCGGGTTGAAGACTTGGCTGGACCGGCGGAGCGGAATGCGGGAATCCACTTCTCAGGGAGAGATGGCGTAAGAAGTTGTTAATTAGGATAGCTAGAAGTTAGAAGGGTCTGGTTTAGGAAGGGATTTAGAAAGGGCGGGCGCTAAGGCACCCGCCCTTTTTTAGTTGCTAGCAGCGATGGAAACGGCGACGGAGTCCCGCGGAGAACAGCACAAGTCCCAAACCGCACGCAGCCAGGATGCCGGCTCCGGGTTCGGGGACTTCCGGGTTCGGAATGACGAAGAAGGTGGCCGAGAACGTATTCGTAACGGTTCCCGAACCACCGGGGCCGAACGCGGCGAGAACTGTCTGATACGGGACAAAGAACTGTGATGTGAAATTCCCTGTCCAGTGGCTCAGACCATCGGAGGTCGCGCCGGTGAACACGAAGGTCGCCGTGGCCTGAGGACCATCGGGGGCCGGCGGAGGATTATTCACAAAGTTGAAGGGCGAATTGGGCGGGTTGGGCGTGCAAGTCTGGCCCACTGCCGGCGCGGTGGCACAATCCGTGTTTGGATAGATGCCCTTGAAGATGAAGTTGATGTTCAAGGTGGGCAGAGCCGGGTTCGTGTCGAACGCAATGAACGGCTGAGCCGGGAAAGACACGCCCACCGGCTCCGGGACGCTATTGAGGTCGTTGATCGAGATGACCGTGCCGTCGAGTCCGACGAACGAGCCGGTCGAGCCCGGACCAATTCTTGACTTATCCGGCGGAAAGGGAGAGTCGTTAAGTCTCCACGTGATCGTGCTCGCCGTCACTGTGATTGTGCCCGCGATGTTGAACGTTCCGAAAATTGGAGATGCTGACAGACTGGCGGTACATAACCCTGCCAGCATTGCTCCCGAGAGTAGGCTTTTGATCCTGATGCCCCGCATACCGTTAGTGATTCCTCCTGTGTGTTACCTCCGTGATAACGAAGGTACATGGGGCCAGTTTGAATTAGATCGGGAAGGCTGTCTGTGGAGCATCGTACACGTTGCCTATAGATCGTGACTTTACTCGCAAATGGCTGGAAGGTGTAGTTTTCGTGTTTTGTACGTTTGACGCTACACGCGGCCTACAGGTGTGCGCTGCGGTACTTTTCAAGGTCTGAAATTGGTATATATCTTCCGGGAGAAAGAATACCCTTAGGGTCAATCATGTACTTGAGATCGCGGAGTAACTCCGAGTAGGTGGAGTTTTTATCGCCCATGGCGCTCATCGAGCCGACGCTCAGGCGGTACGAGTGGTAGCCTTTGGCGGCAAGGGCGGCGAGCAGCTCGTCGTAGCAGGACTTTGCGCGCTCGTCTTCCCCTTCCACTTCGCGATCGTAGCCGAGTGCGATTACGCACGAGATGGTGCGTTCGCTGAGGATGGTGATGGAAATAGCCGGTTCGAAACCCTGGCGCAAGATCAGCTCGGTCGCAATGCCGGTGAGTTCATGCGCGCTGCGGCCATCGTTGGGCGCGACGGGGCTGCACCAGAGCAATCCGCAACCGTCGCGGTCCGGGTCCATCGACGGAGGCGGCGGCGTGCGCTTGCGCCAGTAGGTGCTGAACAGCGGATGATCCGTGGGGATGCCGCGCATGAGCCCATAGACGGGCTTGAGCACGGCGAGCATGCGTTCCAGGTTCCAACCGCTCACCAACTGGTAGGGCTTCGCAAAACGCGCGGCAAGCCGCAAAAGGCGGTCGTCGAGAAATTGGAGTCGTGTGGCCTTCCCTTTGAGCGCGCGGCGCAACAGGCGGCGAGCCTCCTTGACCTGTGCTTTGGTGCCGTACAACGCGCCGCTGCCGTTCCAAGCTCCGATCTTCAGTTCGTTGCGGAGAGTTGCCATGTGATGACCCTGCAGCGGAGTCTCGCCCCCCGTGAGATCCCAGGGATACTGCTGAAGCGCGGAGAGCACTTTGTAATCGTTGGCAATGTGCGATGCGCTTCGGATGGTGCCATCGAGCCGAAGAGGACGGAGGGCGTCGAGAATGGCGCCGAGGCCGTCGTTCTGTTCGCAGCGGAAATAGTAGGCCTGGAAATACTCGGGCGCCGGCATCAACCAGATGGTCATGCGCGTGACGATGCCGAGGTTGGACTGCGAGAAGAGACCGTCGAGGATCGGGCCGACGCCGCTGCGGTGGAGCGGCGCGGTTTTCGCGGAGGGGAATCGCGCGAAGCCGGTTTCGATCACGGAGCCGTCGGGGAGCACGACTTCGAACCCGCAGGAATTCGCGAAGTGATCGCCGTAGGGAGTGTGGCCGAAGCCGCGCTCCATCGTGTTGCCGATCATGCTGCAGTGCGGGCTGGCGCCGGTCGCATCCATCCACAACTTGGATTTTCGCTCCTGCAGGAAGGCGTACAACTGGGCCTGCGTGACGCCGGGCTCCACGGTGACGTAGGCGAGATCTTCGCTGAAATCGAGGATGCGGTTCATGCGGCCGAGGTCGAGAAGCACGCAGCCATCGGAGGCGGGCACGCGCGAACCGTAGCCCCAGTTCTTGCCGCTGCTGATGGGGTACACCGGAACCTCGCGGCGGTTCGCGATGCGCAGGCACTCCTGCACTTCGGCGCGGGTCCCGGGCCGGACGATGGCGGGCACCCGATGGCGAATCGCGAACGTGCTGGTCTCGGCTTCGCGCAGCGACGATTCGCGGGTGACGACGTTTTCTTTCCCGACGACCCGTTCCCAATCGTTGACCGCGGCTTTGTGTTTGAGTGAGTTCATCGGCGACATCCCGCTTTTACGCGGTCATACGGCCAGCGGCAGCTGGAGCGATGCAAGCGGTGCCATCCCACCGACAGCGGCTTCGAACGGGCGCGTGGCACGCTGGCGGATCGGAATTCCCTCGCGGCAGATGACCGGCGCCTCCGCCAGGACCCGGCTCAATTCGGCGACCGAACTGCGGTACTTCGCATTCGGAAAGCGCGAATCGAAGAATAGCACTTCCATATCGCATTCGTAATGGGGGTCGTAGTAAGGCGGCAGTGGCACGCCGTCCGACTGAAGCGATGTCAAGCCGATGCGGCGAAGGATGGCGGCGGAACTGTGACGGAACGTGGCAGTCGCGACGCCGGAACATCCGCCGTTCAGTTGCAGAAGGCCATACGTGGCCAGGATGATCCTCACGGGCTCGAGCGTCCAGCGGTGCGATTCGGCAACCGCCCATCCACCGACTTCGCCGAAGCCGATGCGCATCTGGCGAGCGTGCGCGAGTTCCCTTTCGACGGCGGTGCGGAAGCGATCGGCCAATGCGGGCGCGTTCGCAAGCGCCGCGTGGCGGACCCACAGATCGTGAAATCCGGCGGCGTGGCTCTCTTCGAGATACCGGAGACAGGCGCAGATGCGGCCGCTGGAATCAAGGGAGAGGACGTGCCAACTTTGATTGTCGATGCTGACTTGATGACGGCCGTCGGTCAGATCGCTGGCCTGCACGGCGCCGTCACTGAAGTAGACGTGCCCCCGAAAGCGCTGCATCTCCGCGAACAGATCTTCGTGCTGCCGCCGATCGATCTGAACGTTTTGAAAATCGCTGGATACGCCTGCGATTCGGGCTGGCGGTAATATTACAAATCGCGTTTGGGTTCGGGATTTGGAAAGCACCATCTGTCTAGCTGCCTCTTTTCGCTTCGTATTTCGAATAACGGGTCCCGTGCGAGGTGGAGAGGAGCGTGAAGGGGAGCTGAGTTCAACATGAGCATTTCCGCTGGGTCTTGGGTACCGTTAAAAATCACGGTTCCGATTATGCCGCGTTTCGCGGCGACATTTCAGACCATCAAAGGTTTACACCTGATGGTTGTCTCGATGCAACATAAGAACGACAACTTCGGAACCAGAGGTGATCCATCATACACAGACTATAGGATTTTCCCGAATCGCTTCTTGATCAGCAGGAGGAATGTACTGGAGGAACGCTGGCTAGTCTGTAAACCAGTATACACTTTTGGCTATTTATCGCGTTAAAAAGTCGTCACAAATGGGTCGTCGCCGGTGGGGGTAAACCGCGCGGGACGAATGCGGGGAATGGGTAAAACATTGTTAGTTAAGTTAGCTACAGATTAGGCGGGGATGCGATTAAATGGATAGCGTCGCTGTCAAGGAAGGTTTCTCGTGCCCACGACTTGCCGGACCTGCTCCACGGAGAGCAGGTATGCGGCTAGCGCCTGGCGGTAGCCGAGTTGCGTGGCGCGGTAGCTACGCTCGGTGTCCAGAAAATCCAGCAGGCTGGTGGCTCCGCGCTGATAGGCGTACTCGCTGATCTCGCGGTTTCGTTTTGAGGTATCGAGATTTCCGGAGCGGTAGAACTGGACTACCCGCTCGTTGCTTTGCAGACCCTCGAACGCGCCGCGCACGTCCGTCAATACCTGGCCGCGGACAGCCTTTTGCTGTTCCTCCGCCTGGGTGATCGCGTGGTGGGTGCGCGCGATCTCGCCCTGGTTGCGGTCGAAAATCGCTAGCGGAACGCTCATGCTGAAGGTGGCGGCGTTTACTCCGCTGGTGTGCGAGTAGTTGCCGCCAACGGTGACGTCCTGTTTGCCGTTCGCCTTGGCCAGGGTGTACTGGCTGTTGGCGGCGTCGACGGCTTTCTGTGCGCCCTGCAGATCCGGGCGATTCTGCAATGCCGCGGCTTCCAATTCGGGGAGCGCGACCAGCAGGGGCTGATAGTCGAAAATCCCCGCGACATCGTAGTCCGCGGGCACAGCCTCATAGCCCAACTGCTGACGCAGATCAGAGAGCGCTTGGATTCGCGCCAGTTGCGCTTGTTGGACATCCGTCTGGAATTGAAGCAACTGAAGTTTGATCTTGAGGTAATCGTTCTCGCTGGCCGCGCCGGACTTGTACCGGGCCTCGCTGATATCAACGGTACTCTGAAAGCTTTTCAGATTCTGCTGGGTCAGCTCGAATGTGGATTCGGCGAGTTCGACGTTGATGAACAACGATGCGACCTGAAACTCGAGGCCGCGTTCGGTGTCGACCACCTGCGAGCGCACCACGGCGGTGGCATCCTTGGCGGCGCGCAGGCGGTTCTGGCGTTTCTGGCCGCGTTCGATGGTGTAACTCAAGCCTAAGTCGATTTCTGCGGAATCGTGTAAGTAAGTGAATAAGCCTTCTGCCGGATAGTAGAG
>JAOAPT010000350.1 GCA_025463045.1 Candidatus Solibacter sp. | reverse complement strand
GAGTCCGCACAGGAAGGAAATCTTTCTCCCTCTTCGATCGGCCAGGGGACCGGCGATCAACCGGCCCGCCAGTGCGACGAACGAGAACACCCCGATCACGAGGCCGACGTCCTGATCGTTCCCGTGCAGGTCATACCGGATGTACGGCGCGAGTAGCGGCAGCACCGTCCCGATTCCCAGAAATCCCAGAAAGGTGGCGCCGACCAGCGCCCAGAATTGCCCGCTGAAGCGGCTCGCGGAAAAAGCCATGTACTTCCAAATTGTAGCTTGCGCTACTTCGTCATCACCTTGGTCAACACTGCCTCCGCCGCCTGTCGCAGCAGCGGACTGATCACGTTCTCGCCGTCCGCCTTCGCCTTGCCCGCCGCGCTGCTCTCCAGCACCGGAGCCGCCGCGTTCCCCGCCGGCGCCAGCTTGTAGCTGAACGTCCACTCGTCGCGCGCTTTCACCGTGCTCGCCGCTTCCGCGATCCCGCTCATCGCCGACGATGCCGCCGTCACCGCCACCGCGCCGCCCACTCTGCGCGCCGCGCCCAGCATCGGCAGCATCCCCGCCATCGATGTTGCGCCGTGCAGGAATCCCTTTTTGGTCGACGAGGATCCCGCCTTTTGCGTCATCGTCGAATACAACACGAAGTTGCATTCCTTCTCAGTCGCTTCGGCGTCGATCTGGAGTCCGATGCGCGCGGCGATCGGCACGACCTCCACTGCCGGTCCGTTCAAGAATTTGATCAGCTCCGCCCGCGCCGGCTCAGCCACGCTCTAGTCGGATTCCGGCAGTACGACGCCGATCCGTACTTTTGGGGCGCCTGCCTGTTATCCGTGCACCTGCATCGCTGCGGCGAGTGCGAGCTCCGCCAGGATTCGGATCTGTGCTTTCATGTCTTGCCCTCTCAGCAGAAACGCGGAATCGCCCAGGCAATCGGCTCATCTTCTTTTATGCGCATTAACTTTTGAGAGCTTGTGCCGCCTTGACCTTCGCGGTACGTTCTCCTATGCCCACGACTTTCCGCAGCGTGCCCGTACGGGTGGGCCTGTTAGTGCTCGCCTTGTCCCGCCTTTGGGCGGAAGACCTGACCCTCTTCGTCAACGGGCGAATCGGCGAAAGCTGTCGCGCCGCGATCGCCGCGCCCGTCATTCAAGAGGCCATCGAAACGCAACTTCGCGACGCCGGATTCCCGCTCGCCAAGGCGCGCACCGCCACACTGGGAAGCGAAATCGATTGCGTCTCCGTGAAAGTGGAGAAAATGGCATCGCAAAAGGTGTCCGCCCGACAGTGCGTCTCCTTATCTCAGATCGTATCGGTGCCCTCTGAAGTCCGGACCGCTCTAGCGACGACCTGGCGCCAATGTCAGTCGTACACTTGCGCCGGAAAGGGCTGCGAGCCGCTGGCCCTCGCCGCGGCGCGCAATCTGGTGGGTGCGTTCATTGCGGCGCAGCGGGAGCGTTCGGCGCGCGAAATGAAGGCCGTGGCCGGCGCGGTTGCGGCCGTCGATCGCACCGCATCCGCGCCGCTTCCTCCCGATTTGAAATTTCCCTATTACTGTCTCTACATCATGACCTGCATGGCCGTCCTCTTCCGCTGGCAGTGGGTCCGGCACGCCCACTAGCGCAAAGTACGATCCCCTACGGCGGGACTGCGTCGCGAATAAATCGATGGGTGCGGAAATGCCATTCCGAAATACAATTACTCCCATGTATCGAGCTATCGCCACACCCAACCGGCGCCGCGCGGGATTCACGCTCATCGAGCTCCTGGTCGTGATCGCCATCATCGCCGTCCTAATCGGCCTCCTGCTGCCGGCCGTCCAAAAGGTGCGCGAGGCAGCGATCCGCGCCGCCGGTCAAAACGATCTGGCGGCGATCTGCACCGGCGAGAAGAACTACCGCCCGGAGCATTCCACCTATGCCGCAAGCCTGCCCCTGCTCCAAGGTTTGATTCCCGATAAATTGCTCGGAGGCGTGGCCGACGGCTGGGCCTTCGCCATCGTCTTCGCGGATCAGAACGGGTTCAAGGCCACCGCCACTTATCTGACTCCCGCGGCGCCTCAGCCCAAAATGACGACTGACCAGACCTGTCAGATCACGCTGGTCCCCGCCGTCACGGGCGACCAACAGATCACGCAGGATCGCATTCTGCTGGGCTCCGCCACTTTGGTGGCATCGTTGTTGAAATCCGATCCGAACGCCCTCCCGCAAGTGCGTTCCTTCGTGAACAGTACGGCCACCCTTACCGCGGACGTGCTGCCGGCGCTGTCACAGCGCAGCCAAACCAGTTCCACCGGCGGCATCACGATCCCCGCTATTCTTGCCTGGGGCCGGCAACAGTCGGCGCCCGTGGCGACGTTCATTCAATCGCTCGCGGAGCAACTCGGCTGGGGCGCAAATGGCGAGGACCTTACCCTGATCCCGCCGGTGAACTCGTCGGACCTGGTCTGGAATCAGAGCATGAACCTGTTCTCCTACGACGGCCTGCGCCATCTGACTAACTTGATGATCAGCCAGCCGCACGCGCATTCCTTAGTCGCCAAGCTTGACGCCGCGGAAGAGGACGAGCGCCGCGGTCATGCCAACGCAAAGAATGGCGTGCTCGGCGCCTACCGTGCGGAACTCTCCGCGCTCTCCGGAAAGTTTATCTCGCAGCAGGACGCCGATACGCTGACCACTTTGTCACTGGCGTTCTGACCTGTTGGGACAGGCGCGTTCCGCCACCGTAGAACGAGCACTGTGAGTGCCGCGCGCGTGAACTGGGGTGGTCACGCGCGATTGGAGTGCGTTCTTCAGCGGAGTCCCATGGGCCTGCGGCACACAAAGGAGATGAAGAACCGAAACCCAACCGGAGCCGCAACCGTCGCCGGGCAAGGCGCCAATCCTGTTCCGAGCAGATTACTGGGATTGACATCTTGTGCATTGAGTACGGAAACCTGCTTCAGATTCTTCGATACTGTGAACGACGCGTGTAACCGCCGGTCCACGAGAAAAGCGACGGGTTACCTTCTACTGGAACGAGTCGTATCGCGAACTTCCGAACTCGGTAGCACCTGCTGCGGAATACGAAATCGGAGCGAACAACCGGCGGGCACAGAAACGCGGAACCTTGATGATCCTGAAGGTCACACCTCGTCCCGCCAAGTAGCAGTCAACGGCCTGTCCACCATGGGCGCGTGACGGATCGGTGGACCTGCGCGATCAAGAGGCACACGATAGCTACACCACTATTTGCGGGTGAAGATCGAGAGATCAACGGCCTCGGCCATGGCCTTGTATCCCGC
>JAOAPT010000830.1 GCA_025463045.1 Candidatus Solibacter sp. | reverse complement strand
CGCGTTCGGGCTTCGTTGGTAGAAGGGCGCTCGTTGGTCGAGAGGGCGCGTTGGCCTAACGGGGCTCGTAAGGTCGAACGGGCGCGATCGGGCTTCGCTGGTAGAAGGGGGCTCTTTGGTAGAAAGGGCGCGATGGTCGAACGGGGCTCGTCAGGTCGAACGGGCGCGTTGGAGGCTCGTTGGTAGAAAGGGTGTGTTGGTCGAACGGGGCTCGTTAGGTCGAAAGGGAGCGTCGATCGACTCGTTGCGTGAGGGATGAGCAGCGCGTTGGTGGAGCGGCTTGTTGTCGCGAGGGCGGGCGGGAATTACGCCAAGGCTTCGCGGACTACTTCGCCGCTCACGATTGTGGGGCGTTCGGAGCGGCCGTTGTGGAGGTAGGTGACCTTGACGTGATCGAGGCCGAGCGCCCATAGGATTGTCGCGTGGAGATCGTGGACGTGCAGGGGGCGTTCGACGGCGCGGAGGCCGATTTCGTCTGTCGTGCCGATCACGTGGCCCTTCTTCATGCCGCCGCCGGCCATCCACATGGAGAAGCCCCAGGGATTGTGATCGCGTCCGTTGCCCTTCTCGTTAAACGGCGTGCGTCCGAATTCACCACCCCATACGACGAGCGTGTCGTCGAGCAGGCCGCGCGCTTTGAGATCGGTGAGCAGGCCGGCGATCGGCACGTCGGTTTCCTGGCAGCGGCGGCCGTGATTCTTGTCGATGTCGGAGTGCGCGTCCCAGCCGCTGCCGCTGCCGGAGTAGAGTTCAATGAAGCGGACGCCGCGTTCGACGAGGCGGCGCGCGAGCAGGCAGTTGGAGCCGAACTTCGCGGTGACCTCGTTATCCATGCCGTACAACTTGCGCGTGGCGTCGCTCTCCCTGGTGAGGTCGACGGCCTCGGGCGCGGCGGACTGCATGCGATAGGCGAGCTCGTACGATTGCAGGCGCGCTTCGAGCTCGGTGTCTTCGGGTTTGCGATCGCCGTAGTGACGGTTGAGAGAGTTCAGGAGATCGAGGCGGCCGCGCTGCTGCTCGTCGCCGATGGTCTTGGGCGGAGCGAGGTCAAGGATCGGCGCACCTTCGCGGCGGAAGAGCGTGCCCTGGTAGCTCGCGGGCAGGAATCCCGAGCTCCAGTTCTTCGGGCCGCCGACGACTTCGGCGGCGTCGGTGAGGATTACGAATGTCGGCAGATTATCGTTGGCCGCGCCGAGCCCGTACGTGACCCACGCACCCATGGAAGGACGACCGGCGAGAATCGACCCGGTATTCATCTGGCAGACGGAGCCGACGTGATTGAGGCCGTCGGCCCAGCAGGAGCGGAACATGGTGAGATCGTCGACGTGCTCGGCGATCTTCGGATACCAGTCGGAGACCCACATGCCGCTCTGGCCATACTGCTTCCAGGTGCGGTTGGAAGGCATCAGAGTATTCGACGCGGTGCCCATCGCGGTGATGACTTTGCCGAACGAGGGCGGCAGCGGTTGGCCGGCGAGGCGCTGCAGTTCGGGCTTCGGATCGAAGAGATCGATGTGGCTCGGGCCGCCTTCCATGAAGAGCCAAATGACCGATTTCGCAGTCGGCGGATGGTCGGGCTTTTTCGCCTTGAGCGGATCGCGCGCGTCGGCGCCTTGCAGCATGGCGGAGACGGCGAGTGCGCCGAGGCCGCCGCCGCAGCGCATCAGGAAGTCGCGGCGGCTGCGTTCGCGGAGATATTTTTCGGCATCCATGGGATTTAATTCCTGTAGACGAATTCGTTGGAGTTCATGAGCATCTGGCAGAAATCGACGAAGGCCGCGGCGTAGGCGGGGTCGAGGTTTTCCGGCAGGCTCGCAGGCAGCGCCAGCTTTTCACCGCGCTGCACGCGCGACTCGATCACGGACTTTTGCTTGTGGAAGAACGTGGAAACCGTGTCCTTCTCCCAGGAATCGGGGACGCGCGAATAGGCGAGGCGATACGCCGTTTCCACCGGATCTTTCGTCGCCAGGGCGCGGGCCGCGAAGCCACGCGCCCATTCGAGCGCGACGCGGTCGTTAAGCATCGTGAGGGCTTGCGGCGCGGTCACGGTGACATCGCGGCGCGAGCAGGATTCGTGCGTGTCGGGCATGTCGAACGCCTCCATCATCGGGTAGCGCGCGTTGCGCTTGACGAAGATGTAGACGGAGCGGCGATTGCGATCATCCTCGTTCGAGAGCTTCCAGCCGCCGCGCGGGGCCGCCATTCCTTCGGGCAGATCGGGAAAGACGCTCGGGCCGCCGCTCTTCGTGTTGAGCATTCCGGCGACGACGAGGCTCGAATCGCGAATCACTTCGCTTTCGAGACGATGCCGCGGGAAGGCCCAGAGCAGACGGTTGGAGGAATCGATTTCGGCAGCATCCTTGCGGAACTCCGAGGCCTGCTGGTACACGGCCGAATTCATGATCAGGCGATGCATGTGCTTCAGGCTCCAGCCGCTGCGTACGAACTCCTGCGCGAGCCAGTCGAGCAGTTCGGGATGGGTGGGGCGCTCGCCCATGATGCCGAAATCGCTCGGCGTGCCGGCGATGCCCTTGCCGAAATGGTAATGCCAGATGCGATTGACCATGACGCGCGCGGGCAGCGGATTTTCCGGATCGGTCAGCCATTTGGCGAGCGCGGTGCGGCGACCGGTGGACTCGATTCCGGTGGGCGGGACAATCTTCGCAGGGCCGGGAGCGAGCAGGGTGAGGAAGCCGGGCTGCACTTCTTCCTTCGGCGCGTCGTAGACACCGACTCCGAGGACGTGGGTGGCGGGCGCGGTGCGGCCGAGATCTGCCATGCCGATGCCCTCCGGCAGTTCGCCCGGGTCGAAGTCGGCGAACTTCGCGAGCTCGGCCTTGAGCGCGTCGTAGGACTTCTTCGGCTCGCCCTTCAGGGATTTCGCGGCGTCCTCGTCGCTGATCTCGAGATAGGGCCGCGCTTTGGCCCACATCATGGTTTCATAGGGACTGCGCTCCGCGGCGGGCTTGAGGATCATCGCCTGAATCTCGGGCGGATACTTGTCGAAATAATCCTTGACGGTGTTCTGCTTTGCAGGCGCGAGGAGCGCTGAAATTTTCGCGCGCACATCGGCGGTCTTTGTTTCCCACTCGGCTTTGCGCTGGCGGAATTTCGCGAGTTCTTCGCGGTTGAGCATCGCTATGTGGTCGTCGGCGGCGGTGTTGGCGAAGAAGGACTGAAGGCGGTAGTAATCGGCCTGAAGGATCGGATCGAATTTGTGATTGTGGCAGCGTGCGCAGCCGACGGTGAGGCCGAGGAAGACGCTGCCGGTCGCATCGGTGATGTCGTCGAGAATTTCCTGACGACGCTGGAAGAGATTGCGGGCGTTGCTCTCGTCCGGGTAGTGGCGCGCGAAGCCGGTAGCGATGCGAGCCTCGGGACTGTCGGGCCAGAGTTCGTCGCCGGCGATCTGCTCCTGCACGAAACGGTCGTAGGGCTTGTCGCGATTGAGCGAATCGATCACGTAGTCGCGATAGCGCCAGGCGTTGGGACGCGACTCGTCGCTTTTGAAGCCTTCGCTTTCGGCGAAGCGGGCGAGGTCCAGCCAGTGACGGCCCCAGCGCTCGCCGTATTGCGGGGAGCCGAGGAGTCGATCGATTACTTTGGAGAAGGCGTCGGGCGATTTATCGGCGACGAAGGCGTCGACTTCGGCGGGCGCCGGCGGCAGGCCGGTGAGATCGAACGTCGCGCGGCGGAGGAGGGTGACCCGATCGGCGGCGGGACTGGGTGCGATGGACTTCGCTTCGAGTTTTTCGGCGATGAAGCGGTCGATATCGGTGCGTGCCCAGGCGGTAGTTCTTATTTTGGGCGGAGTTTGCGGTTTGATCTTTTGGAAAGACCAGAAGTCCTTCTGCCGCTGGGAGAAGGTATCGGCGGCGAACAAGGCCGCGCAACATATGAAAACAGACAGTCCGGCTAATCGCATCAAGCCCTCGAAATGCTGGATATAGGATGTCTTAAAGAGAGCGCGAGGTCAAGAGTGCCAAAGGGGCGAATAAAAAGGGCAAACACAGAAAAAGAGAAAATCTTTAGCCGCCGATGAACGCCGATGAACGCCGATAAATAGGGGGGCTATTTTAGGGTGCGGATGCGGTGGGACTCGCTGTCGCCGATGAAGATTTGGCCGGATTTGCTGACGAAGATTCCGTGGGGGCGCGATAAACGGCACGACTTGGCATCGCCGTCGGGGCCGTCGCCGCGCTTGCCGTCGCCAACTACGGTGGTGATGATGCCGGACTTGAGATCGACGCGGCGGATGGTGTGGCTCTCGGTGTCGGCGAGGTAGAGGCTGTTGTCGGGGGCCCACGCGATGCCTTTCGGGCCGGAGAGTCTGGCGAGTTTTGCCGGACCGCCGTCGCCGGTATATCCGCTCTCGCCGGTCCCGGCGATGTGATGAATCTTCCCGTCGCGCGGGTCGATGCGGTAGACCGCATTGCCTTCGCGGAGGACGAGGTAGAGATTGCCGTCGGGATCGCTGGTGATGGCGCGCGGACCGTTGAGCGGGGTGCCGGCAATGGGGGCGCCATCCGGCGTGGGCTTGCGTTCGCCGGTACCGGCCCACGTCTCGATGGTTCCCGATTTCAAGTCGACGCGGCGGATGCGGTGATTGCCGATGTCGCAGATCAAGAGGCGGCCTTCGGCGTCGAACGCGATGCTGTGCGGCTGGCGCAATTGGGCCTGGTTGGCCGGACCGCCATCGCCCGCGAAGCCCGGTGTCCCGGTGCCGGCGACGGTAGTGATGACGCGGGTCTTGGCGTCGACGCGGCGCACGACGTGGTTCTGCATTTCGGCGAAGAACATATTTCCCGCGGCATCGAAGCGCACCTCGTAGGGCTCGTTCATAGAGGCGGCGATGGCAGGGCCGCCGTCACCCGCGTATCCCTTCTGGCCGGTGCCGGCGACGGTGGAGAGCACGTTGGACTTCAGGTCCAGCCGGCGTACGCGATGGTTGCCGATTTCGCAGAAGTACAGCGCACCATCGGGGCCGACGGTGAGTCCGTAGGGATTGTTCACCTGCTCCGCGGAAGATCCGGGCGTCCCATTCCCGGCAAGGGTCACGACGGTCTGCGCGGGCAGGAGCGCCGCGCCGATCAATACCAGCCAGACAGCAAATCTCATGTGAAATAGTTTAGTATCCATACCAACCGAACAATTCCGCGTCTATACTCGTTAGATCGTAACGGAGTGACATGCTAACCCGACGAACCTTTCTCAATACCAGCGCAGCCGCGCTGGCCACCCGGCTTTTCGCGGCGCCCGCCGACGCCAAGAAGCCGAACCCGGAGTTGGCGAATTTAGGCGCGGCCGCGCTGCGGGAAGCCAAGCGGCTGAAGGCGAACTACTGCGACATCCGCATCATTCGAACGCGCAATCAATTTCTCAACATCCGGCTCAACCCGGAGCGAGGCACGGGTAAGACGCTCGAAGTCCCCGGGGCGGCGGATGGCGGAAGCTTCGGCTTTGGCGTGCGGGTGATCGTGGATGGCGCGTGGGGCTTCGCCGCGTCGCCGCTGGTCACGGCGGCCGAGATCACGCGGATTACGGGCGAGGCTGTCGAGGTGGCGAAGGCGAACGCGTCGCTGCGCGGTAAGCCGATCGAGCTCGCGCCGGTCCCGGCGTACACGGACTATTACCGCACGCCGCATGAACGCGATCCGTTCGAGGTGCCGATTCAGGAGAAGCTCGAACTGATTCGCGCGGCCGCGGCGGAGGCGAAGAAAAATCAGCAGGTCTTCTCGGCGGGATGCACGCTCGCGTTCCGCAAGGAGGACAAATATTTTGCGAGCAGTGTGGGGTCGAGCATTCAGCAGTTGAATCTGCAGAGCTACGGAATCGTCAACTCGACGGCTGTGGATCTCACGAAGGGTCTGTCGAAGAATCGGAAATATCAGCCGCCGCCGGTCACGGCCGGATATGAATTCGTCGCGGTGATGAATCTGGTGGAGAACGCGGCGCGGGTTCGCGAAGAAGTGGTCGAGCACCTGAAGTCGCCGCCGGTCACGGCCGGAAAAAAGGACCTCGTGCTGCTGCCGAGTCACCTGTGGTTGACGATCCACGAGTCGCTCGGGCATTCGACGGAGCTCGATCGCGCGCTGGGGTACGAGGCGAATTACGCGGGGACGAGTTTCCTCACGACGGACAAGCTCGGCAAGGAACGCGTGGGCAGCGACATCATTACTGTATGGGGCGACCGGACCGCGGAGAAGGGCCTCGCGACGACAGGCTACGACGACGACGGCGTGAAGGCGACGCGGTTCCCGATTATCGAGAAGGGAATTTTCAAGCACTACCAGACGATTCGCGACCAGGCGGCGCTGATCGGCGAAAAGGAATCGCGCGGCTGCTGTTTCGCGGATAGCTGGAGCTCGGTGCCGTTCCAACGCATGCCGAACGTTTCGTTGGAAGCGGGCAAGGCGGGGACGTCTCTCGACGATCTGATTAAGGATGTGGAGAACGGAATTCTGATCGATGGCGACGGCAGCTTCTCGATCGATCAGCAGCGGTACAACTTCCAGTTTGGCGGCGACGCGTTCTGGGAAATCAAGAATGGGAAGAAGGCTGGAATGGTCTCGCGGGTTGCATACCAGGCGAAGACCACGGACTTCTGGCAGGCCTGCGACGCGATCGCGGGGCCGGCGTACTGGCAGCAATACGGCGCGCCGAACGACGGCAAGGGCGAGCCCACGCAGATCAATTCCGTCAGCCACGGATGCAGCCCGGCGCGCTTCCGTCAAATCAACGTCATCACCACTGACTAACGACACTGACTGATTAACAACACTGATTAACTGCCATGCTCACCAAAGATCAATTCCAGGAACTCGCGAAGAAGGCGATTGCGGCGACCACGTTTCCCGAGTGCTCGGTCAACGCGGCGAGCGTGGAGAACACGTTCGTGCGCTTCGCACTGAATGGCGTGACGACCAGCGGCTTCGTCGTGAATCAGTCGCTATCGATATCGGTCACGAAGGAAGGCAAGACCGGCAACACGAGCGTCGATGAGTTGGATGAGAAGGCGATTCGCGATGCGGTTCGCGCCGCCGAGCAGCTTGCGATGCTCTCGCCGCCGAACCCCGAAAACGTACCGCCGCTGGGGCCGCAGAAGTATTCGGCGGTCGATAACTGGGTCGATTCGACAGCGCGCGCGCGCAATCCGGTGCTGGTACCGCACGTGAAGGCGGTGATCGACGCGGCGAAGGCGAAGGGGCTGGTGGCGGCGGGATATTTCGAGCGCAACGCGGGCCACTTCGCGATCGCGAATAAGGCAGGCAATTTCGGATTCGGGCGGTATACGGATGCGTATCTCTCGGCGACGGTGCGCAATCCGGAAGGGACGAGTTCGGGATGGGCGTCGCAGCCGGCGGTGAAGATCGAGGACATTTCGGGCGAAGCGATTGGGCGGATTGCGAGCGAGAAGTGCATGAAGTGGAAGAACCCGGTGAAGCTCGAGCCGGGCAAGTACACCGTCGTGCTGGAGCCGACGGCGGTGGGCGACCTGCTGCCGCTGATGGCGTTCTCCCTGCAGGCGCGCGCCGCGGAAGAAGGGCGCAGCTTCATGAGCAAGAAGGGCGGCGGGACGCTGGTCGGCGACAAGATGTTCCCCGAGTTCATTACAGTGCGCAGCGATCCGTTCCACAAGCTGAATCCGGCGCTGCCGTGGGGCAACGGCGGTCTGCCAAGCGCGCCGATGACGTGGATCGAAAAGGGCGTCGTGAAGAATCTCTTTTACGACCGGTATTACGCGATGAAGGCCGGCAAGGAGCCTACTCCATTTCCCGCGGGGATTTTGTTGGAGGGCGGAGAGAAATCGCTCGATGAGCTGATCGCGGGCGTGGAGCGCGGGCTGCTGGTGACGCGGTTCTGGTACATTCGCGTGGTGAATCCGCAGACCGTGCAGTTGACGGGGCTGACGCGCGACGGACTGTTTCTGATTGAAAACGGGAAGGTGACGAGTCCGGTGGTGAACTTCCGGTTTAATGAGAGTCCGGTGCGGATGCTGCAGAATACGGTCGCGATGGGACGTCCGGTGCGGACTCGCGGCGGGGAGAGCGGAATGATCGCGCCTCCGCTGGTGGTGAAGGACTTCAACTTCTCGAGTATCAGCGACGCGGTGTGAGGGGCGTTGGGCGACTAAGGGGTGATCCTGTGCTCCCCTGAAAATAACGCGCCAAAAAGCGATCGTGCAATTTCATCCCTTGTTGCGGCCTCGAACGGGGCCATGGAGAACTTTGTTGAAAAACGCACCCAATCGGAGCCGCGACGGTTACGGAGCGGTGGTCACGTGACCACCGCTCCCTAACGGTCGCGGCTCTGATTGGTTTGCGGGCGATTGTCAGGCGACCGGCGTAGCTGGCGATTGTCAGCCCGGCGTAGCGGGCGAATTAAAGGTGACAGGAGCGT
>JAOAPT010000807.1 GCA_025463045.1 Candidatus Solibacter sp. | reverse complement strand
CCTTGTAGGATAGGCCTCCTCCCTGCCGGTCCACCCGCGCAAAACCGGTGCCGACCCGCGCAAACCCGCGCTCACCGCGCTGCGCCACCCGCGCAAACCCGCACCAAATCTGCGCCAACCGGTGCCGCCCCCCGTCAAATCGGTGTCAATCCGCCCCAACCCGCGCCAAATCCGCGGCCAACCCGTGCCAAAACCGCGTACGCCGCCGCCAAATCCGCGCGAACCCACGCCAACTCGCAACAACCCGCCGAACCCATGCCAATCCACGCAAAACTCGCGTCAATCCCGCGCCACCCCGCGCAAAATCGGCGCCACCCCGCGCAAAACCTGCGTCAACCCGAGCCAAACCCGCGTCAGATCCGCGCCAACGCACGCCCATAGGCGCCAAGCCGGTCCACCGTCGAATCCGCGCGGCGAACCGTGCAATACCGGGTCAAATCCCCGCCAAATCCCCGTCAACCCCACCAGCCCGCGCCAACTCGCGCGCCAATCCTCCGGGAACGTTGGTCCTCCTCGACCACGTTCCCTAACCGTCGCCTTCGACTTCCGCCGAATCCGGGACTCCGCCCCCGCCAACGTGCTATAATTCTCTAGTCTTTCCTGCAAAGATCCAGGGAATAATTATGCCAAAGCTCAAGACTCACAAAGGTGCGTCTAAGCGGTTCAAGAAGACGGGTACGGGCTTAATAGTTCGCAATCATGCCTTTGGCCGTCATATCCTGACCTCGAAGCCGCACAAACGCAAGAAGAAACTGCATAAGAGCGTGGTCGCCGATAAGGCCGACCAGCCAGTTCTGAAGCGGATGCTCCCCTACTAGCCTTCGGCTCGTAGGAGTGGGCGATTGAGCGGACGGTGCGCGTGGCACGTGCCCGATTCCGCCGATGATTAAGCCAAATATAAGGAGACAAACGTGCCCAGAGTAAAACGTGGTACCCACCGCCGGGCGTCCCGGAAAAAAGTTCTAGCGCGCGCTTCCGGTTACTTCCTCACCAAAAGTAAGCTGTACAGGGCAGCAATGGAGGCCGTCGATCGCGGCCTGAAGTTTGCCTATGTCGGCCGCAAGCGCAAGAAGCGCGATTACCGCAGACTGTGGATCGTCCGCATCAACGCTTCCTGCCGCGCCGCCGGCCTGTCCTACAGCAAGTTCGTTCATGGACTCAAAGCTGCCGGTCTGGACTTGAACCGCAAGGTTCTCGCCGATGTCGCGCTGCATGATGACGCCGCCTTTCGCAATCTTGCCAACCTAGCCAAATCGGCTCTCGAAGTGAAGGAGTCGGCCCGCCTCGCGCTGGAGAAAGAATGAGCCCTGCCGACCAGGAAAACGACTCTCTCAGTAGTCTTGAGGATCGCATCCAGCGAGCCGTGCAAATGGTGTCCGTTCTCCGCCAGGAGCGCGAAGCTGCCGTTCAGGAAGCCGCCGAAGCCAGACGCGAAGCGGCCCTCCTGGCCGAGGAAGTCAAAGGCCTGCAGGCCGAGCGCAAGCAGGTACGCAGCCGTATCGAAAAATTGCTCGGACAGATCGATCAACTCAGCGCCTCCTAACGGGGGCGCTTTGTATTTGGGGAGTTCCGCATGGAAAACAGCACTCCCGATAAACAGCAAGTTCGTGTCACCATTTTGAGCCGGCCTTATACTCTCCTCACCAGCGGCGACCCCGCCGAGGTAGAGGAGGTAGCCGCCAGCGTGGACGAGCTCATGCTGTCCATCGCCTCCAAGGCGCCCAACGCCGATTCCACCCGCATCGCTGTACTCGCCTGTCTGCATCTCGCCGACAAACTCCGCTCCATTGAGCGCGACCTCAATCAACTCAAGCAGCGTGTCGACCGCAAAAGCGAGGAATTCGCCGGCATGCTGGAACAGATCATCGAAGGAGCTGGAGAACGCTCATGATTTGGCGTATGGTTTTGCCTGCAGTTTTACCCGCGATCGCCGGAGTAGCCCTCTTCGCGGCCGCCTCTTTTCAGACCGAGATCGCCACCTGGCGGCACAACCGCGAAGAGCTTCTCAAACGCGACGGCGGATGGCTCACCGTGGCCGGTCTCTTCTGGCTTCACGAAGGGAGCAACACTGTCGGCCGCGACCCCGGTAACGAGATCGTCCTCCCCGATGGCCCGGCGCGCGCCGGTACGTTCGAATTGAAAAACGGCAAGGTCACCGCCCGCATCGATGGCGCCGATCGCGAACTCTGGCCCGATTCCCTGGACGTTGCCAAAGTCGGACGCCTCAGCCTTTTCGTCATCAAGCGCTCCGACAAATTCGCGATTCGCCTCAAGGATCCCGACAGCGAATACCGCCGCAAATTTCACGGCATCGAGTACTTCCCCGCGAAGGAAGAGTACCGGGTGACCGCCAAATGGGTCCCCGCCGTCCAAAAGATCCCGATCCTCAACATCCTCGGACAGACCGAGCCGATGGAAAGCCCCGGCTATGCCGTATTCCAGCTTCATGGAAAGGAATACCGCCTCCGTCCCGTGCTTGAAACCGCGGATGCCAAAGAGCTCTTCTACATCTTCCGCGATCAGACCGCCGGCAAGGAAACCTACGGCGCGGGCCGCTTCTTCTACTCGTCCATGCCCGTCGACGGCCGCGTCGAACTCGATTTCAACAAGGCCTACAACCCGCCCTGCGCTTTCACTCCCTACGCCACGTGCCCGCTTCCCCCTGCGGAGAACAAACTACCCATCCGCATCGAAGCCGGCGAAAAGAAATACGCCGACCATTAGTTCGCGCTCGCCCGCCTAGTGCGCCAGGAAATCCTGCAGGTGCGCCAGCGAATCCTGCATCGATGCCACATCCGCGGCCGCCCCTGGCTGATACTCCCCGATCCTCGACACCATACGCTTGTGCAACCGGACGAAAAGGCGGGTGATCTCCGGGTCCCGCCAACCCCGTGACGCCTCTTCCTCGAGAATCTCCAGCGCCCGCGCCGTCGTGAATGCACGCTTGTACGGCCGCGGATTGGTCAACGCGTCGTAAATATCCGCCACCTGCAAGACCCGCGCCAGAAGAGGGATTTCCGTACCCCTCAGCCCATCGGGATAACCCGTGCCGTCCAAACGCTCATGATGATGGCGGATAATCGGCAGCACGCAACTTAGCGACACCAGTGGGCGGCAGATCTCTTCGCCGTGCACTGTATGCGCGCGCATGATCTCCCACTCTTCATCGTTCAATTTGTCCGGTTTAAAGAGCACCGAATCCGGCACCCCGACCTTGCCTACATCGTGCAGAAAGCCGCCCAGATACAGCGCCAACAAATGGTCGTGATCGAGCTTCATCGCCACCCCAAGTGCCACGCTCATCACTGCCAGTCTTTCGCAATGTCCCGCTGTGTGTTTGTCCCGCTGCTCGACGATCTTTGCCAGCGCCAGTAGTACATGCTCCGTCTGTGTGAACGGCAGGTTCCGCAGATCCAGCGTCTCGTCAAAGGGAACCCGCTTGCTCAGCGCGGTCCCGTTCGGAAACTCGCAGACCGTGGCTGGCTTGCAACCTCCGCGTAGTGATCCCATAGCGTGTTTTTCTCCGGTCCGCTCCATGGCGTTGTACTCTATATCGGCAGTTTTGCGGTAAACACCACGCTGGCCCGCAAAAAAGCTGGCCGGCAAAAAAAGCGATTTCAGCGCCGAACCACAGTGACGGTCCGCCATCCCGAGTTCCCCGCGGCGTCGTAAGCACGCACGGTAATCACATTCGTCCCCACCAGCAGCGGCACGCTCGCCGACCAGCCCGTCGTTCCCGCCGCCGTGCCCGACGACCCCGTCGAGGTCGTCCATTTCACGGCAGTCACCGCCACGTTATCGCTGGCCTTCCCCGAGACCGCGATGCTCGACGCTGAGGTGGAGGCGATCGTAAACCCCGGCGAGTCAATCTGCAGCGACGGCGCGACCTTATCGCCGCCCGACGGAGTAGGAGTCGGGGTAGGAGTAGGCGTAGGCGTCGGCGTGGGAGTAGGAGTAGGCGTGGGCGTAGGCGCCGCATTCGTGCCGTACAGCGCCCGGATCCCCGCGATGTCGTCGTCCGTCAGCCCCGTCGAGAGGTGGTAATAAGGGTACATCACCGACCCCGGCCGGTCCGAATGTCCCAGACCGAGCGCATGGCCCGCCTCGTGTAGCGCCACGGAATAGAGATCCAGGTTGCTCCCGGTCGTCCAGGGTTCGTCGCCGTCCAGGTGCATATCGCCCGCCAACGGCTCGGAATTCGGCGGTGACGGATAAAACGTGTGTGCCAGCGCGCCACCCGCGCCATCGAACGGATAGCCGTCGCCATGCGTCACCCGGGCAAACAGGATGTCGATGGTCCGCGCAGCCCCTTGCAGGCTCCCTGCCGTCAACGTGAAGTTCGCGTACCGCGTCCACTCCCGCAGCGCCCGCTCGATCTCCGAACGCCCCGTCGCCGCGTCCAGTTTCTCCGTGATGGAGCGTATGAAGTACCGTAGCGCGACATTTCCCGCGCTATCCTTCGCCCAACCGCGGCTGACCAGCACGTATTCGCCGACCGGGCCCGCCTCCGTCGTCGCGCCCACGCAACCGGCTTGAGCAATCCCCGCCGCCAGTTCCGGTGACGCGGGAAGAATGTAAGCCACTTCGTCCCGCTCCGCCAGAGCCCAGATTCCCGCATGCGCGCCCATCACCACCAGTTCTCCCCGCAGCACCGACGGGTTTTCCACAACATCGAACCCAAAATCACGAACCACTCCGCGCGCCGTCTGTGCGTCCACGTCCGCCTGAAATACCACCAGCAGCGCTCCCGATACGGTATCTTCCAAAACCGGACTCACCTTGTCCGAGGCGCTCATCGTGGACACGGACAGGACATCCAAACCGTCCACATCCGGCGTCGTCCGGCTCGCCACCATCAACGCTGCATCTGGGACATACTGCAGCACCGATATCCCGCGCCGCTCCAGTTCCTGCCGTTCCGCAACACCCGGCTCGGTCCGGAACTGCACGATGTAGTGGGTTCCTTCCACCGCGCGCTTCACCACCCCGGCCCTTCTCGCTCGGGACACCGCCCGCCCCTTCAACCGCAACACCGGCTGTCCCCAACCCGGAGACACCGACAGCAGCACCAGCGCAATGACGATTGCAATAGACTTCATATATCAATCTCTGAGTTCCTTCTCGGTCGAGATTCTGAAGAACTCCGGCGAAAGCGGCAAAATTTCATCGCTAGGTGAGATTTTCTTGCCACTCCGGCCACTTACTGAGCAAAGACTACGAATGAAGCTCTACTGGTACGCCCTTTTTCTCGCTGCTTGCGGCCCCCACGCGTCGGGTGCCGATTCCGCACGCCCCACCTTCCACATCGATACCGTGGCCGGTAGCGGCCGAAACGGCGACAACGGCCCCGCTATCTCCGCCCAGTTCTCCAGCCTCAATGGAGTCGCCGTCGACCGCCTCGGCAATCTCTACCTCTCCGACACCGATAATCACCGCGTCCGCAAAATCTCCGCCGCCGGAGTCGTCACCACCATCGCCGGCAACGGTCTGCCCGGCTTCAGCGGGGACGGGCTGCCGGGCCCCAACGCCCAGCTCAACTCCCCCTACGGACTCGCCCTCGATACCGCCGGCAACCTCTACATCGCCGATTTCGGCAACCAGCGCGTCCGCCGCGTCTCCAACGACGGCACCATTACCACCGTCGCCGGCACCGGCCGCAGGGCATCCTCCGCCGATGGCGCCGCCCCCCTCGACACCTCCCTCCTCTCCCCCCGCAACGTCGCTGTCGACGCCAAAGGCAACCTCTACATCGCCGAATTCGAGGGCCACCGCGTCCGCCGCCTCACTCCCGACGGCAAGTTCACCACCGTCGCCGGCACTGGGATCGCCGGACCGGGCGGCGACGGATTCGCCGCCGTCAAAGCCCAGCTCAACTGTCCCGCCGGCCTCGCCTTCGACCGCGCCGGAGCCGTCTACATCGCCGATTCCGGCAATAACGTCATCCGCAAGATCTACGCCGATAACACCATTGGCACAGTCGTCGGCCGCACCCCCGGCACCCAGCTCTTCAGCCCGCAATCCGTCGCGGTCGACCAGACGGGGAACATCTACGTCGGCGATTCCACCTTCCGCGTCGCCCTCTACACCACCGCCGGAAAGTGGATCCAGTATGCGGGCAACGGCGCCCCCACCTTCTCCGGTGACGGAGGCCCCGCCAAGGACGCCGCCCTCGCCGCGGTCAACGATATCGTCGCCGACCCCAATGGCGGCCTCTACATCGCCGACAGCGTCCGCCTCCGCCGCGTCGCCACCGATTCGCTCATCCAGACCGTCGCTGGCGACGCCTACGTGCACGCCGTGGGCGACGGCCTCCCCGCCGCCTCCGCCCTCCTGCACCAGCCTTCCGCCATCGCCCTCGATTCCGCGGGCAGTCTCTACATCGCCGATACCGGCACGCAGCGCATTCGCCAGGTGACTCAGCTCGGCGTGATGACCACCCTTACCGGCACCGGCGTCGCGTCCCATGACTACGGCGACGCCGTGCCCGCCGCCACCTTCCCGCTGAACTCCCCGATGGGTGTGGCCATCGACGTCGCCGGCAATGTCGTGATCGCCGACGCCTTCAATCACCGCATCGATCAGGTCTCCCCGGCGCGCATGGTTCGCCCAATTGCCGGTACCGGCACCGGCGGAGTCGGCGCCGACGGCATGCCGCCCCTCGCCACCCTCCTTCGTGGACCGCGCGGTGTTTGCCTCGACCGTGCCGGCGTCCTCTACATCGTCGATTCCAGCAATCACCGCATCCTGCGCCTCGTCGTCCAACCAACCGGCAGCACCCTCCAGACCGTCGCCGGCAATGGCTCCGGAGGCTTCGCCGGCGATGGCGGACCCGCACGGTTCACCCAACTCAAAATTCCCAACACCTGCGCCTTCGATAGCGCCGGCAACCTCTACGTCGCCGACACCGGCAACCACGCCATCCGCAAGGTGACCCCGGCCGGGGTCATGTCCACTATCGCGGGCGCCGGATCCGCCGGTGCATCCGGCGACGAAGGCCCCGCCGCCAAAGCGCTCCTCGCCTCACCCCGCGGAGTCGCGGTCGACGACAATGGCGACGTCTTCATCGGCGACACCGCCAACAACCGCGTCCGCATGGTCACCCCCGATGGCGTCATCCACACCATCGCCGGCATCGGACCCGCCGGCTTTTCCGGCGATGGCGGTCCCGCCGACACCGCCATGCTCGATGGACCCGCCGGCCTGTTTCTCGATGGCGCAGGCGCTCTGTACGTGGCCGACAGCAACAACAACCGCATCCGCCTCCTCACCCCCGACGTGGTCGTGA
>JAOAPT010000794.1 GCA_025463045.1 Candidatus Solibacter sp. | reverse complement strand
GGGGGGGAGGACGAGAATAGGTACATGGGATCATCGATATCGTTTTTGAAGGACCGCCAGATCATGGACCGGGAAGGTTCGTAGAGGTTGACGATTTCTCGCGGCAGAAGCGTGGAGTGTGGGGAATGGGTACGACGGCCTGATGGATATCGGGCACTTCGCTTACAGCCGGATGAAGGTTAGGAAATGTGCAGAGCTGGGACCTGCTGATCACTAACGCGCCTTGCCGCGCGCGCCGCCGTTTCGCAGCCCATTGCGTGGGCTTTGCGCATTGTGAGAGATCGCGCCATATTTACGCTGGTTCCATTTCCTTTATCTGCGCGAGCATTTCGGCCTTGACGGACTCGATGAACGGAACGGCCGCCACGCGCACCAGCGCGCCAGAGGCAACCCGGTAGTCCGCCGGATCCTTACCCATCTTGCCGAGAGCATCGATGCATCTGCGGTTGGTCACTTCCTCGACGGGGGAATCCGCACCAAAGGAGGTTCCGCCGTTCCTTCGCTCTGTTGCGCTGACGCAAATCCACGTGCTGCCTAGACTGTCGTAGATGTGGACTGTGTATCCATCTGCGTCTGTCCAGGATCTCATCACTTCGACCGGCAACTCCTTAATGCGGCGTCCGGCGAAGGTCATCGCGGCGCGCCGCTCGGCGGCCTTGGTTTGAGTGGGAGCGATCGGCATCTGAAGGATAGATCGGCGGGAAAGGCGCGGGACTGTAGGGGTGTGCGAGGGGAAAGTGGTGAAGGTTGTACAATAGGCCGACCGATTCGTCTCTGGCCCCGGCCGAGACGATCGGAGGGGGCGGTTCTCTTAGACAGACTGCTCCCTGTTCTTTTGCTGCCTTCGCTTTCACCCTGCGTTTAGTTGTACGTTTCACGTATATCGCGCTGGCCCGTATGCCGCGGTGAGCGCGTATGGGCTTGCACGGTGGGGTCCGATCATGCAAACTGTGCATGGGTGGCTCACGACTGGCCCCCATTTGGTCATGGCGTAACGGGCTTATCTGGGTCGGTCAGTCGTAGCCGCCCGGCCATCAAGTCCCGATCATCGCAAACCGTCGGCAAGCGACGTCTCTGGGGAATGCTCAAGATTCCGGGGCTTCACCGGCTTCGCGGGTGGGCGACGCTTCAGATGGCAAGGGAAGAATCTGCCCGCTCAACTTTGGTGGGCATCGTGTAGAGTTCGTTGGCAGCGGCGTTAATCTTCCCCCGTACCGTCTCATCTTCGACGTGGGAATCGAACCGCCGTATTGCCTGGATTGCGGCGCGAGCCCTGGATAGCGCCTCCTGGTGGTGACGAGTGTCGCGAGCGCTGCCCTTGCCGCCGCAAGGAACGCCTGCGCCAGTTCCAAATCGATATTGAGGAAATCGATCAGGGCCCGCGGCCCCCGCGCCCGCAGTTCGGCCAGTTGATTGAGGAGCGGTTCGTCCATATTGCCATCCATCGTACTTATTGCGGGTTTAGGCCAGTTTGGGTTCAGGCAGTGCCGCGGTGAGTGGTGCAACGGTGCCTGTACTCGTGTTCGACGACCGATTTCCTCGCCTCATCCCCTCGCGTCCGGGCCTCCAAGATTTCCTGCTCAAAAAGAAATCCTTCTCGCCTTCTGAGCGCCTCAATCTGAGCAGCTTGAAGCCGGTCGTGTTCCTTTATCGCGAAGCCGAATTCGTTAACTAAGCGCAGTCTTTCGGCGCAGAAATCTGATGACTTGACCATTTGACCGAGAGGTGCCAGGCGGAGGCCGCCTAGTTACAAGCTTGCATCAAAATGCTCCCCCGTTCAAGCCTACTCCCCTGTGGCTCTTTCAGAATCGCTTCCGTCCGCACGGTCAGCGCCGTGCAGACTATTTACAGCCATGGGATTGCTGGTGTGCAAGAATCGTGTGCTTCGCTCTATCCCGACGCTCCCGCGCATCCGCGATCTCCCACTTAAGCGAAAATCCCTTCCCGGCAATTAAGCCTTCAACCTGTGCGTTCTGGAGCTCGTTGTGCTCTTTGACGGCGATGAGAAACTGTTCGACCAGGCGCTGCCTCTTTCGGCAGAATTTAGGGGCAGGGGCCATTTCGAACTTTCGCAGCACCCCGGCATCCATTGTCCAGGACAATCCGTTCCAATTGCGTCTCGCTGTTCTTCCGCCCTGCGGCATTTGCATGCTGCGGTAATTCACCGAAGCAATAACGCATCGAAGGCACTACCAGAATTCAAGTGGTCGCCCGATGCCGAATCCGTCCTGGCGGGTGCAGTCCTGTCATCCGCACGCTCCGTAGGCGTCTCAGCCGATGAAAGATTGTTGTTCCAGAGGCCGCTTCCACATGTCTCACATGACGGCGGGACTCGCGAAATCGGAACTTCGTCGCGGGCGAGGACAAGATCTTACCCCGCTCTGGAGACTACATGAAGAGAAATCGGTTTTTAAGCCTGGCAACTGCAGCCATCACCCTGGCCATCGCGGCGAAAGGCCAGAGCGTTCCCAGCTTTGTCCCGCCCGTCGGCTTTCCCGCGCCCGGCGCATCCGCGGCCGCTTCGGGAGACTTCAATGGCGACGGCCGTGTAGATATCGTGACGGCGAATGGAATTGCGACGGGCAGTCACGGTGTCAGCCTCATCCTCTCGAACGGCGATGGAACCTTCCAGGGACCGCGCAACTTCTCTACAGGTACCGATCCAAGTGCGATCGCGGTGGGCGATTTCAACGGTGACGGAAAGCTGGATGTAGCCGTTTCGAACGGCGCTGCCAACAGCCTGAGCATACTATTGGGGAACGGGGACGGCACTTTGCAGGCAGCCACCACGGTTGGCCTTCCCGGTTTGCCTTTCTCGATCTTCGCGGCGGATTTCAACTCGGACGGCAAGAAGGATCTTATCGTGGTTCTATCGACGCCCGCGGGATATCAGGACGCCATTTTGCTGAGCAACGGCGATGGCACGTTCAGTGTGTCCACCTTCGCCGCCGCATATGGCCTCGTCGTGGCGGATTTCAATGGTGACGGCAAGGAGGATCTCGCATTGTACGGATACCCGACGGGTCCCGGTGCCGCCATCAAGTTTGGCGTCGGAGACGGTACGTTCCTCGACTCCCAATTGCCCTTCACCTCCGCCCTGCCCTTCCAAGTCACGCAGGCGGTTGCAGGCGATTTCAACGGTGACGGGA
The DNA here is from genome assembly GCA_025463045.1 of Candidatus Solibacter sp. Lineage (GTDB taxonomy): Bacteria > Acidobacteriota > Terriglobia > Bryobacterales > Bryobacteraceae > Solibacter. The sequence continues at coordinate 5,132 of JAOAPT010000794.1, read as the reverse complement.
AAATGGACTTGTATGGCGAATTTGTCAGCACTGGCGGCACTCGCGCCGGCTATATTTTTTCCGTATACATTGCGATTGGAAATGGCGATGGCACGTTTAGCGTAAACACCAATGGCTTGATCAGCAATGGTATCGGCGGACAAAATCTTCTGGTCGGGGATTTCAATCACGACGGCAAGCTTGACGTAGCGGGCATCTTAACCGGCGTAGCCACCGTCCTCGTGCGGCCTCAGGCGAACACATTGAGGATTTCCTATGGCCAAGGGAACGGCTCATTTCCCACAAGAGGGTCATTTTCTGCAGGCGACTCCACCGCCCTGTTTACGAGCACTCCACTAGTAAGTGGTGACTTCGACGGCAATGGAGCCCCGGACTTCGCTTGGGTAACCGGCACCGGCATCAACGTTATCCGCAACGCTAATGGTGTCCCGCCACTGCTATCGAAGCTGTCCGTAGATTCCGGCTATGTAGTCGGCGGATCCTCTACAGTTTTGGGTACGGTCACCATCGGCGATCCAGCGCCGGCAGGAGGAGCTGTCATCGCGCTTACGAGCAGCGATCCCGCTGCCGCGTTCTTCCCCGGTGGCGCAAGCGTCACGATTCCGAGCGGGTCTGCGTCCGCCACATTTACGATCGCGACGGGTGCAGTCGCTGCTGTGGAACTCGTCACCGTCACTGCTTCCTGGAACGGCGTTAACCAAACGGCGTCCTTTGACCTGGTTGCTCCGTTCACGATTACCTCCATTACCTACCAGCCGACAAGCTTCTTTGGTTGGTTCGGCGGTGGTGACAGCACGTTCGCGACGGTAACCTTCAGCGGTCCGGTCTCAGACGGCGTGGTGCTCAGCGTCATGAGCTCGAATCCGGGACTGGTGCGGGTTTCGCCCGTATATGCAAACCCGGGAACGTTCGTTCAGGGCAATCCCATGAGCCTCTCGATCCCGCCTGGAGGGACCACGGCCTTTTTCCAGGCTATCGCTCTAACCAACGTCGCCGCAGACACACCAGTCACTGTTTCCGCTACAGTTACTGCCTTCGGAACCGCTCAAGGAGCGCCGAACAACAGTACCCTGACCGTCCTTAAGGCGAGCGACACCGTCAAGATCACCAAGGCCGAGTGGGTTGCGAAGACCGGTGTCTGGACGATTGAGGGGACGTCGTCAAATCCGAGCGCGTCGATTCGGGTGCTGACCACGACAGGTCAAATCCTCGGGGATTTCATCAGGACGACGAACGGCAAGTACAAGGGACAGGGCTTTGCAGTTGCGCCCTTCACTTCAGTTGCGCTGCAAAGCAATTTCGGCGGCTTCACGACCGGGCCGGTGACGCAAAAATAATCGGGCGTCTCCATGGAGCCGCTTTCATTCGGCTGCGGCTCCATGGCGTCATACGGAGAGCGGAGCGATAAAATGGAATTCATGACGGCATCTGGCCTGAACCCTTCCGCATCGCGCGTTCCGCATCCGGCGCTGCGGGGGCCCGCTCCACATTGGTCGGATGGGTCTAAACGTCCTGCTCGTCAGAGGCAAGTTTCTGTCTGGCATTATCGGCAACTCGTACGCTCTCGTCCGCGGACGGCATCCAATCGCCCCCTGATGTGGTCAGCTCATTTGTTGTACTGGTCGGATTGCGAGTCGCGATGCGGCCCCCGGACGAGAACCATTCCTACGGCTACGGCAAGGCTGTGCGGAGTCCTGATTTCGATGTTGCTTTCGACGGCGATGGCTCGAAAAAACGGTTCCGCCTCGCTTGCGAACCTGTCTTATCAGGAGACGGGAGGTTGCCAAGAGCGAATTGTCGATTATTTCTGTTCCGGCCTGTCCTGGAGCAGGTCTTAGCAGGTATGAGATTTGTTTCTTTGTACTTTCGGGGGAGAACCAGGCGCAGGCTTGCCAGTCTGCTCCTATTTGTATTGCCTGCGATGTCGCAGCAGTACACCTCCCGCATACTGAGCTCGCCCCCAGTGGCCGTATTGAATGGAACCTCAACTGGACAGCAGGTAGGCATTGACAACGGCGGCCACGCGACACTGCTAACGGGGGACGCGGACACTGCGATCGATCTACATCCGGTTGCCTATCCATGGTCGATGGCGACCGCCACTGACGGCGTGGATCAGTGCGGCTATGTTTTTACCGGAACGTCCTTGCAGGCCATGAAGTGGTCTGGCTCGGCCGCCACGGCAGCGCCCCTTTCGAATCTCTCGTCCGCCTGTCTGGCCACCCATGGAGGCCAACAGGTAGGTTTCGCCGAATTTCTCTATGGCTGCTGCACCGTGGGAGCCCCTCTTTTCTTGCAAACGCACGCGTTCCTCTGGAGTGGAGGAGTCGCGACGGACCTGGCCGCAGTTTACGATTACAGCCGGGCGCTAGGCGTAAGAAATGGCCAGCAAGTGGGTTACGGGTGGTTCAAGTCGCTCAATGTCGCGTACCCCTATGACACTGACTCTTACGAAACCGGTCGCGCACTAATGTGGACCGGAACCGCGGCCAGTATCGCGCTGCTGCATCCCGCTGGCTACGCTTCTTCCCAGGCTTTGGCAACCACCGGCGTCGAGCAGGGTGGTTGGGCTACGGATGCGGCGACGTTGAGCCGTCACGCAGTCTTGTGGTCCGGCGCGGGGGCTATTACAAAGCCCTCCCTGTTTACGATAATGCCGTCCGGTTTCCTGGGGGCTAACCCGAGCGTCTGGCTGACCTCCGGCACGCCCGGTATCGCGCTCGATCTTCATCCAGCCGGCTATACCGATACCAGAATTAATGCGCTCAACGATCTCCAACAGGTGGGCGATGGCTGGGTGGGAGCGCCCGGCGCGGTGGGTTCCGTTCGGCACGCGCTGGTATGGTCCGGAATTGCGGCAAGTGTCATCGACCTTAATCAGTTTTTGCCTCCCGGCTACACCCACGCGATCGCCACCGGAATCGACGCCAGCGGGAATGTGGTGGGCTATGCCTACAACACACCGCTAGCTTCCAGCTCCGTTGTCCGAACAGTTCCCGTGCCTTCCGACGCCGTCGCGGTGTTGTTCACTCCGTCCCCGTTGCCTGCTGCAACCGTCTCGGCGCTCACACTGTCTCCGGCAAATCCGCTTCCTGGCACGACCTTGCAGGGAACGGTCTCCTTGAATGGTCCCGCTCCGGCGGGCGGTCTGGCATTGAACTTCCAGAGCAGCGACGCGGCGCTACTGGCGGTTCCCGCTCCGGTTGTGATTCTCCAGGGCCAGAGCAGTGCCACCTTCTCCACGACTGTCGGTGGAGCGAGTCTGCAGGTTCCGACGATTGCGAAGCTTCTGGCGTCGGACGGCGCGGCGAGCCGGTCGGCCGGTGTCGTCGTGACGCCGGCCGTAAATATCGCTTCCGTCAGTGTTGATGCGGTGGAAGGCGGCTTCTTCACTACCGGCACGGTTACGCTGAAGATTCCGGCGCAGTTTGGTGGCGCCTTGGTCACGGTGACCCTCGGCAACCCAGCGCTGGCAGGGCTTGTGGATTCGCTTACGAACTCCGTCACCGTTCCTGCCGGCGCCACCACGGCCAACTTCCGCGTGTCGACGGCATCGGTCTCTGCCGTTACTTCCACGACCGTGTCGGCTTCCCTCAACGGCCAGACGGTTTCGAGCACGGTTTCGCTGAGTCCGGCTCCTCCTGTGGCGGTCTCGACGATTAGTATCCCGACCATCGTAGGCGGCCAGTCCGCTGCAGGCACCGTTACAGTCAACAACTACCCGCGCAATCCAGGCGGCATCGTCATTTCACTCACGAGTGGCGACACCAAGACCCTGCAAGTCCCCGCGATGGTCACGATCCCGCAATACGCCTTCACCGCCACCTTCCCGGTTACCACCACCGTGGTCACCGGCGCGAAGGGCGTGTCGGTGAAAGCTGCTTCCGGTGCGTCCAACGTAACCGCTACGGTGACGGTAGTTCCGATCCCGGCGATCACCATTGTCCAGGCGGATTACCTGACGGATACACACACACTCAAAGTCGCCGCGGCAACCACTGCGACCAACCCGGCTCTGACCTACGGAACTGATCCGTTGGGCCCCCCGATCGGCACCTTGGCTTTTGAGTTGGGCGCGTATAGAGCGACCACCACAGCGGTGCTCACCGCGCCGGCCTTCGTTTTGGTGTGGAGCACGGATGGCGGCACGGCAACCTTGGCCGTCACCCAGAAGCTCTCGATTGGCGGCGGTGGGGGCACCACGTCCACGTTCAAGCTGACGGTCAGCAAGAACGGTAAGGGCGTGGTCTCCAGCAATCCGGCTGGCATCGCGTGCGGGGCATCGGGGGGTGGGTGTTCACTCGCGTTCGCCGGCACGACCAGTGTGACGCTGACTGCTGTGCCTGATGCCGGGTCGTCCTGGACCGGCTGGGGTGGGGCGTGTAGCGGAACGGCGACAACCTGCACGGTCGTGATGACTGCAGACAAGAGCGTGACGGCCTTGTTCAAATAGGACGCAGACCGGCGCAGGCACTACGGGAGGAGCTTGCATTCGACGAGATGTCCTCCCGTAAACGGGTTGATGACGATCGGCTAGAAAAAGAGCGCTCGCTTGCCGATGGGTGTTCCGGCTCCTGTCGCTGTCTCTCGACCGGTACCAAACACTGGATCATCACAGAAGCCGACCTTAGCGTCACGACACTGCTTCTGCCCTTGTCCGCCGTCAGGTTCTCCGACTTTCCCCATCGTCGGGCTTCCGATCAAAATCCGGCCCAGGCCGCGGCATGAAATATTCAAGCAAAAATCCCGTCAGAGCAGCAGTTCCATTGGCTGACCGCCCCTGGCCAGATTTCGGCGATCTGGAACGTGACCGTCCCAAAGGCCCAGCCGCCTCGGATCGAGGCCCTTCGGACGCCGCCAGGAAGGTTTTCTGCCGCTTCCGTAGTCAAGTGCCTCGCCGAAGTCTTCGCCGGCGCACGCGCCAAAATGGAGCGCGAGTAGTCGGAAGGACAGGACGTCTCCTCGGAAAACTTGCGTCTGGCACTGCGGCGCTGCCGCTCGTGCTTCGATCGGCAATTGTCCATGTAGGGTTAACACTTCGAGGTGGCGTTGGGGATTGAGGCCATGGCTTCCGAACTGCGCCCGGATTCGCCGGCTGAAGGTCTGCGCCACCTCGGAGTTTCTAGATCTTC
>JAOAPT010000344.1 GCA_025463045.1 Candidatus Solibacter sp. | reverse complement strand
GCTCCGATTGGTGTGCGTTCTTCAACGGGGCGGCGACCACCGGTCCCTAACCGTCGCGTCTCCGATTGGCGCTTGTTCGTCGCCTATCGCACTTCCGCGTCCAGCGTAACGCGCACTTTTTCCAGCAGGACGTCCGGCGTGAACGGCTTACTAAGCAGCGAAATCGGCGCGCCCGAGTCGCTGACATTCTCGCGATAGCCGGACATGTATAAAATCTTCAACCCGGGATTCCGCTCACCGAGCCGGCGCCCCAGTTCGAAGCCATTCATCTGCGGCATCACGACGTCGGTAAGCAGCAGATCCACCTTGTGCGCATTCTTCTCGTAGATCGCAATCGCGGCCTGTGCGCCGCTCGCCGCCAGCACGTTATAGCCGTTCGCTTCCAGCACCGCGCCGCAAATCTTGCGCACGCCCTCTTCATCGTCCACCAGCAGGATCGTCTCCGATCCCTTCGGCGCGGCCTTCGCTTCTGATTCGGTCGGCGCGCCGGCGCGCGGCAGGTAGACCTCGAAGATCGTTCCGCAATCAGGCTGGCTGTAGACTGTGATCTGTCCCTCTGCCTGCTTGACGCTGCCATATGCGGCGGCAAGTCCCAGCCCGCTGCCCTTTCCCGGTGCTTTGGTCGTGAAAAACGGTTCGAAAACTCGTGACCGATTCTCGGGTGTTATGCCTGTTCCCGTGTCGCTGACTGCCAGCATCACATACTCGCCCGGCCGGATTCCAAGCCGCTTGCTGTCCAGTTCCTCGACATCGACGTTGGCTGTTTCCACCGCCAGCTTTCCTCCATCCGGCATGGCATCGCGCGCGTTCGTCGCGAGGTTGACGATCACCTGCTCCATCTGGGCGCCGTCTATCCTTACGCGGCCGAGCTCGGCCCCCGGCAGAATCATCAGCTCGATATTCTGTCCCAGCAGGCGGCGCAGCATCGGCTCCATGTGAGACAGCATCTGGTTCAGATCGAGTACCCGCGCATCCACCGCGCTGCCGCGGCTGAACGCCAGCAGATGGCGCGTCACGGCCGCCGCGCGCTCGCTCGCGTAATTGATCTCGTCCACGTATTTGCGCGCCGCGCTGCTCGAAGGAATTTCCAGGCGCAGCAGTTCCGCGTAGCCCGAAATCACTGTGAGCATGTTGTTGAAGTCGCCGGCTACACTGCCCGCCAACCGCGCCATCGCGTCCATCTTCTGAGCCTGCGTCGATTGCTGTTCGAACTGCCGGCGCTTACGCGTGTCGCGGAAGACCAGAATCGCTCCACGCACCTCGCCCGAGTAGCCGCGCACTGGAGCCGCGCTGTGTTCGATGGGAGTCTCCGTGCCATTGCGCGATACCAGTAGAATGTCTTCCCCGGTCGTTACCACCGCCCGGTCGTGCAGCGCGCGCGTCAGCGGATTCTCCACCGTTTGCCGCGTCCGCTCGTCCACCAGTTGGAGCACGTCCTCCACCGCCCGCTTGCACGCTTCGTCCTCCGCCCAGCCCGTGAGTGCCTGCGCCACGGGATTGACCAGCGTGATGCGACCGTGATTATCCGTCACCACCACCGCGTCGCCGATGCTGGCCAGCGTCGAGGCAAGGATGCGGCGGCTCTGGCGCCACGAAGCCGTCGTCCAGGAGATCAGCACCGCCACCGCCAGGAACAGTCCCGCGCGCGTGAGAGTCAATGCCGGCGGCGTGCCGCCCATCGCGAAAACGAGTATCAGCGCGATTGCCGACGAGGCCGTGGCCACCAGTCCGGCGGTGAGCCCGTAATACCAGGCGCTCAGCCAGACCACCAGTTCGAACACCAGGAAAAAGCTCGGCTCCAGCCGCGATTGCAGCAGCATCGAAACCAGCAGCGCGGCGGACGTAAGCGCCAGTGCGACCACGCTTCCGTGCAGCGGAGATCTTTCGTGCCGGCTCATCGGAAAGTGTCCTGTAACACCTTACTATGACCGTTTTCCCGTGCTTCCAGTAGGCCGTGCTATTTCGTACAATGAGCCCTCTCCGCTGGGACGCGTCTTCCATCGCCGGTGAATCCAGAGCCACTGATCCGGATGAGCGCGAATCACTTCCTCGAGCTTCGTTTGCAGCGCCTGCGTGTCGCGAACCGCGTCGCCTGTCATTTCCATCGGCGGATAGAAGCGCAGTACGTAGCGGCGCTCTTCTTCGCTCCACACCGCGAAGCCAGGGATCACGGCCGCGCCGCTGTGCGCCGCGAATTTGGCGAACCCTGTACCCGCGCACGCCGGAACCCCGAAGAAATCCACGAACACGCCGGTATCGAGCGACGCGTTCTGATCCATCAGGATGCCGACCGCCTCGTTGGCCGCCAGCGCCTTAAGAATCGCACGGGCGAAATCCTTCTTCCCGATTGGCCGGTTTCCCGTCAACGCCCGGCGGCGCTCCACCAATCGGTCGATCAGCGGATTATCGAGCGGCCGCACCACGAAGTTCATCGGACCTGTCATCCGCGCGTGGGCGAACGCGCTCAATTCCCAATTCCCCAGGTGGGCCGTGGCGAACAACACGCCGCGGCCGCGGCTGAGTGCTTCGTCGAAATACTCGCCGCCCTCCAGCCGGATCCACCGGTCGAGCGGTTGCCGGCGGATCGCGGGAACCTTCGCGAAGCTCACCAGGATCCGCGCCACCGAGCGAAACACGCCATCGACGATCTCGGCATGCCGCTGCGGAGTAAATTCGGGCAGCGCCATCGCCAGATTCTGCCGCGCCACGCGCCGCAATCGCGGGATCGCGACATCCAACAGGCGCGCATATCCGCGGGCCAGCGCATGCGCCACCGGCAGCGGCGCCCACTCGAGCGATTTCAACGCAACGATGGCGGCGCAGTACTCCAACGCATTGCGTGCCATCGAGCGCGTGCGCATCACTTGAATTGTACCGACCTGCGCCCGCGCTGAAACGCCCTTAGCGCACCTGCGGGAAGCCCAGATCCACCTTGCTGGTCTCCGGGTCCGGCCAGCGGCTGGTCACGACTTTGGCCCGCGTGTAGAACTGAATTCCCTCCGGGCCGTACATGTGGACGTCACCGAAGAGCGACGCCTTCCACCCGCCGAAGCTGTAGTAGGCCACCGGCACCGGGATCGGCACGTTGATTCCCACCATGCCTGCCTCCACGTCGAACTGGAACTGGCGTGCCGCGCCGCCATCGCGCGTGAAGATCGCCGTCCCGTTACCGAACGGATTATCGTTGATCATCCTCAACGCTTCGGCATACGTTTTGACGCGCACGATGCCCAGCACCGGCCCGAAAATCTCGTCGTCGTAGCAGCGCATTCCGGGCTTCACATTGTCGATCAGCGACGTTCCCAGGAAGAAACCCTCGCGCTGCGTGACCGGATCCTGACGACCGTCGACCGCCACCGTCGCGCCCTCGGCCGTCGCGCTATCGAGGTGTTCGGCCACGCGATCGCGATGCTCGCGCGTGATCAGCGGGCCCATCTCGTTGCCCTCTTCGAGACCCGGTCCGACCTTGATCTTGCGCATGCGATCCTGAATCGCGCCGATCAGCGGGTCGGCCACATCGCCCACCGCGACCACCACGGAAATCGCCATGCAGCGCTCGCCCGCCGAGCCGTAGGCGGCCGACACCGCCGCGTCCGCCGCCATTCCGATATCGGCGTCCGGCAGCACCAGCATGTGATTCTTCGCGCCGCCCAAGGCCTGCACTCGCTTACCGTTCCGCGTGCCCGTTTCGTAGATCGCTTTCGCCACCGGCGTCGAGCCGACAAAGCTGATCGCCTTCACGTCGGGATGCTCAAGCAGGCGATCGACCGCCACCTTATCGCCCTGCACGACGTTGAAGACGCCATCCGGCACGCCCGCCTCGCGGATCAATTCCGCAAGCAGCATGCTCACCGACGGATCCTTCTCCGACGGCTTGAGGATGAAGGTGTTGCCGCACGCGATCGCATTGGCGAACATCCACATCGGCACCATCGCTGGAAAATTGAAGGGCGTGATCCCCGCCACGACGCCGAGCGGCTGCCGAATCTGGTAAACGTCCACTCCGCGGCTGGCCTGCTCCGAATACCCGCCCTTCAGCATCTGCGGGATGCCGCAAGCGAATTCGATGTTCTCGAGGCCGCGCGCCACTTCTCCCAGGGCATCGGCGGTCGTCTTGCCATGTTCCATGGTCAGCGCTTCGGCGATCCGTCCGCGATTGCGATCGATCAGGTCGCGCAGTTTGAACATCGTCTCCGCGCGCCGCGAAAGAGGAGTCGCGCGCCAGCCGGGGAACGCTGCCTTCGCCGCCGCGACGGCCTGGTCCACCTCCGCCGCGCTGGCGAAAGCCACGTGCGCCTGTGGCTTACCTGACGCGGGATTCCACACCGTTCCGGAACGGCCGGAACTCGATTCCACAACAGCGCCGCCGATCCAATGATGGACCGTTCGGAGAGCGATTTCGGATTGCACGGGCATGGGGAAAACGTCCTTTCTCTGAGTCCTGGTAGTTATACGATATCAGGCGCGCGGCAACTCGTAGCCCTTGCGGCGCGGACGGTCGACGAACGCGTTCGCCTCGGCGTCTCCGGGGAACGTCTCCGTATCCGGATCCCACTTCACTTTGCGATTCAGTTGCCGCGTGATATTCACGAGATGGCACACCGAAACCGAGCGGTGGCCGATCTCGACGTCGGCGACCGGCGTCGAACGCTGCCGCATCGCGTCCAGCCAGTCCTGCATGTGGAACTGCGCCTGCCATTGGGCGCGATTCCATTTCTCGACCTCCTCGCGCGGCGGCACGTCCTTGATCAACGTCACCGGGTCGGCGCGGAAACCATTACGCACGACTTCGACGCGCCCCTTTTCGCCGACGAAGATCACGCCGCCCTGCAGTTCGCTGCCCGCCGCCGGCATCTCGAGCCGCACCGTAGCGCCGGAGGCATAGCGGAAGGCCACCGCGCCGAACGCGCTATCGGCCATCGGCCAGAGTTCCACCGGACCGGTCAGATCCGTGCCGAGTCCCCATTGCAGTTGGTCCATCCCGTGCGCGCCCCAGTTCGTCATCTCGCCGCCCGCGTAATCGCGCCACTGCATCCAGCCGGTGTGCAGCTTCGCATTGTACGGACGTTCCGGCGCTTGGCTGAGCCACAAATCCCAGTTCATCCCGTCCGGCAAGGGCTGCTCCGGAAGCGCCGGAATCTCGCTCGACGACGGGTAATTGACGCCCTGCACGAACAGCAGCTTGCCGAGCCCGCCGGATCGCACGAACTCGCACGCTACGCGATTCATCGCCATCGAGCGCTGCTGGCTACCCACCTGGAAAACGCGATTGTAGCGGCGCGCCGCTTTCACCAGCGCGCGGCCTTCTGCGATGTAGAGCGTGAGCGGCTTCTCTGCGTAGACGTCCTTTCCCGCCTGGCAGGCGTGGATGGAGCAGAGCACGCGCTGATGGTCCGCCGTGGCGATGATCACGCCGTCGATATCCTTCAGGTCAAGCAGCGCGCGATGATCGTGGTGGACGCTCCAGTTGGCCTTGCGCTTGGAGACCGCCTCGTCGGCGCGCTTCGGGTAGCAGTCCGCCACGGCGACGATCTCCGCGCCCGGCGGCAATTGATCCATCAGCAGGTTGGCGCGCCCGCCGGCGCCGATGACGCCGATCCGAATGCGGTCGTTCGCACCGAAGACCCGGCGTGGGAGAAACAGCGGCGCGGCTGCCATCGAGAGCAGCGCGCGGCGGGGAACGCTGGAGTGGCCCATGGTTCCCTATGATAATCCCGTCGCTTATCGGGCGTCGGCAACCGGCCGCACCGGGCCCCGCAGGCCTGAGAACCTGCCGGATCGAGTCGGACCTGCCCGCGAAGCGGCGCGCTTAGCTTCACCACGATGCGATATTGCCGCGCGGACGGAGTGCCATGCCGCCCGACGGGAGCCTTTCGACGTCACCTGCAGCAGTTGAAGCAGCGCGATCACAAACGTCTATCCCATGTCGGCCACTTCAGGGCATACGCGCGAGCACCATGCGCAGCGCCGTTGCCGGCCGTCCGGGTCTCGACTTCATTGCCGGATCGCTTGCCGTCGCTTACCGCGCCGTATTGGCCGCCAACGTCGGATGGCGCCACAACTACGAACGCTCAGCGTGGGTCGAACGCCGGGAGGCGAGATCCGCATGTGTCCCAACCGCCGCCGCACGCTTCGCATCCCGGATCGCGGTGAGTGGCACTTGGTTTCTTCTTTCGTGCTTCACCGCCTCCAATGGCTACTCAGGAACTCTGCGCAGCTTGCAGCGTGAACTACGGCGTGAGCTTCGCGCGCGGCAGACGGGTATAATTTCAAGCCTGGAGGAACGATGAGAAACCTGCTGTTGACGCTCCTGTTCGCCGCCTGCGCGAATGGACTTCTCGCGCAAGGCGCGCCGCCGCAAATGGCCGCCGACCAGCCCTACACGATGGAGTACTACTACAAGGTGCAGTGGGGCCGCCAGCAGGAGTTCCTGCAACTGTTCTTAAAGAATCACTACCCTCTGCTGCAGAAGAATGTCGAGACCGGCCGCATGCTCTCCGTCAAGATCGAGCAGCCCGCCAACCACGGCACCGAAGATGGCCGGTGGGATTATCGCGTGACGATTCGCTTCAAGAATTCGACGGTGGCCACCACCGCGAATCCCGACGAAGAGCGTTTCATTAAGCAACTATGGCCGGACCAGGATCGCTACAAACGCGAAGAGCAGCGGCGCTTCGAGATCCTGCTCGCCCACTGGGATCTTCCGGTCACCGACATTACCCCCGCGAAGAAATAACCTCGTTATGAGGACGCTCCCCGCTCGACTACAGAGTCCCCGAGACGATGAAGCTTCCCGTCGACCACCCCCACAGCTCCATCAGATATTCTTCGTCGGCGCCGGCCGCGCCGGGAGCCTTCCTCAACGCTTTGTTGTTCCCCAAGGCGCGACCCGCTTATTCATCGCTTGTCGCTACGGCCAGATCGAGGTAATGATGAAGGATTTGTGTGCTCCAGGCAAGTTTATGGTGGGCGCGACAGGACTCGAACCTGTGACCTCCTGCGTGTGAAGCAGGCGCTCTAACCAACTGAGCTACGCGCCCGTTTGGGCGGGAATTGGCGCTCGTCACGCCAAACTTCGAGTTTAGCTGAA
>JAOAPT010000750.1 GCA_025463045.1 Candidatus Solibacter sp. | reverse complement strand
GTGCATATTCATCCCTTGTTGAGGCCCCGAACGGGGCCATGGAGAACTCCGTTGAAGAACCGAGCCCCCAAACAGAGCCGCGACGGTTAAGGAGCGGTGGTCACGCGACCACCGCTCCCTTACGGTCGCGGCTCGGAGAGGGGGCTCGGTTCTTCATCGCGTTTGGTGGGCCGCAGGCCCATGGGACTCCCTCACGGTCGCGGCTCCGACGACAATGCGTTTCGATCGGAATGCATTCGTCTGGCGTCCTCCCGGCAGTGAGAGAATAGCGTGCTATGAGACCTTTCGTTTGGGGCGCGCTCTGGATGACCCTGGCAGTCGTCTTAACAGCCGCGGAAACGCCGTCGCTGGCGCTCGTCGTCGCCAATAAAGAAGAGAACTCGCTCGCGATCGTCGACCCGGCGTCTGGCAAAGTGATCGCCCGCGTGCCCACCGGAGAAGGCCCGCACGAAGTCGCCGTGTCTGCGGATGGCAAACTCGCCTTCGTCGCCAACTACGGCACCGCGCAGAGTCCGGGATCGACGATCTCGATCATCGACCTCGCGGCGCAAGCGGAAAAGGGCGTGGTGCATCTCGGTCCGCTTCGCCGTCCGCATGGACTCGCCGTCTCGGGCGGCAAGGTCTACTTCACCGCGGAAGCCAATCGCGTCGTTGCCAGCTTCGACCCCGCCACGACACAGATCGAATCCGTGATGGGGACAGGCCAGGCCACGACCCACATGGTGGTCGCCGGGAAGACGCCCGGTCAACTCTTCACCGCCAACATCGGCGGCGATTCCATCTCCGTCATCGAACGAAACAACGTCACCACGATCCCGGTCGGCAAGGGGCCTGAAGGAATCGACGTCTCGCCCGATGGCAGGGAACTGTGGACCGCGCACTCGCGCGATGGCGGCGTCTCCATCATCGACATCGCGTCGAAGAAGGTCGTCGCGACGCTCAGCCTCGGCACCAAGCGCTCCAATCGCCTGAAGTTCACGCCCGATGGCAAACGCGTGCTGATCACCGATCTCGATGGCGGCGAACTGCTGGTGCTCGATGCCGCCACACGCAAAGAGATCCAGCGCGTGAAGCTCGGCAAAATGCCCGAGGGAATTTTGATGGCGCGGGACGGCTCGCGCGCTTATGTGTGCGTTGCGGGCGACGACCAGATCGCGATCGTCGATCTGAAGTCGCTCCAGGTCACAGGCCATCTCACCACCGGCAAGGGGCCCGACGGGATGGCGTGGGCCGTACGCCAATGATTACGCGCCGCGGCGCAATCCTTTCCGCTCTGGCCGCCGGACTCGCTCGCGGGCAGAGCGGCATGGAAAAGCTGCTCTCGCTCTACGATTTCGAAACCGAGGCGCACACCAAAATCTCGCATGGCGCGTGGGAGCGCATCTCCGGCGGCGCGGCCGACGAGCTCACGCTGAAATGGAATCGAGAGGCTTACGATCAGCTCCGTCTCAAGCCGCGCGTGCTAGTCGACGTCTCCCACGTCGATACCCGCGTCAATCTGCTCGGCGCCGAATTGCCGTTTCCGATCCTTTGCGCGCCCACCGGCGGCCAGGGCCTCATTCAGCCCGACGGCGATCTCGCCGCGGCCCGCGGAGCGGCGGCCGCGCACGCGACGTACGTGATCTCGAGCAGCGCGTCGATGAAGGTGGAAGATGTTGCGCGCGGAGCCGGCGGCCCCGTTTGGTTCCAACTCTACGTGCAGAAGGATCGCGGCTTCACACGCGAGATGGTCCGCCGCGCCGAGGATGCCGGATGCCGCGCGCTCTGCGTCACGGTCGATTCGCCCACGTTCGGCCTGCGCAATCGCGAGGAGCGCGCCAAGGGCGAACTGCCCGAGCGCCAGTTGCCCAACCTGCGGGGCAAGGACTATCTCGACCCGACCCTCACGTGGAAGGACATCGACTGGCTGCAGGGAATCGCGCGCCGCCCCGTCCTGCTCAAGGGCATTCTCAATCCCGACGACGCGGCTATCGCTGTCAAGAGCGGCGTCGCCGGGATCATCGTTTCCAATCACGGCGCGCGCAATCTGGATACAGTGCCCGCGACGCTCGAGGCGCTGCCGCATGTCGTGGAGAGTGTCGCGGGCCGTCTGCCCGTGATCGTCGATGGCGGTATCCGACGCGGCACCGACGTGATCAAGGCGATCGCGTTCGGCGCCGCCGCAGTGCAGATCGGGCGACCTTACCTGTGGGGCTTGGGGGTCGCCGGTTCGGCGGGCGTCACGCGCGTGGTCGATATCCTGCGCAGGGAGCTCGAGCTTTCGATGGCGCTGATGGGCCGCCCGACGATTGAGAGCATCGATCGCTCCGCGCTCTGGCTCTGACTACCGCGGTGGAATAGGCGATCGCTGTTTGTCGCCTGTCGCTTCAGCGAAGGGCAAAGGGACCGAGCCGCAATCAGAGCCGCGAACGAAGGCGCTCGGCGCTTCGATGAAGAACACACACCAAGCGGAGCCGCGACGGTTACGGAGCGGTGGTCGCGTGACCACCGCTCCCTGACGGTCGCGGCTCGGAGTGGGGCTCGATTCGTCATCGCGTTTGGTCCATGGGACTCCCTAACGGTCACGTCCGATTGCCTTCCGCTCGGTCTGCACGGAGCGGGCGAAGTGAGCGTGACGGTAACGGCCGGCGGCATCACGTCGAACGATCACGTGATGCTAG
>JAOAPT010000710.1 GCA_025463045.1 Candidatus Solibacter sp. | reverse complement strand
CAGGCCGATCCCGGCCGGACCGCGGTTGAACACGATCTCGCCGAAGATGCTGAAGAGAATCTGCGCGGCGCCGCCGCCCGTCGCCCAGCCGAGCGCGATCATGCCGATGCCGAAGATCAGCGGACGGCTGCGCATGTAGCGCAGTCCTTCCACGTACTCATGCCACGGCCGCGCGACCTCGGCTTCGGTGATAGCGGCGCGCGGCGCGCGGAATCCGCGGCCGGGAAGATAGAGACGCGAAATGCAGAGCGCGGAGACAAAGAACGAGAGCGAATTCGCCAGGAACGCTAGTTGATAACCGAAATGCGTGACCGCCGCTCCGCCCAGGAAGGCGCCGACCGAGAGGGTGGTCCACTGCGTCGTTTGCGTGAGTGAGTTCGCGGTGTGCAATTCCTCCTTGGTGGCGATCGCCGGAAGAATTGAGGCGCGTCCAGCGGAGAAAAAGGGCGATGCGAGCATGAGCAAACCGCTGAGCAGGTACACCAGCCATGTGTCGGAGCGGTTGACGGTGAGGATGAAGCCGAGCGCCACGAAGCCGCGAAGCAGGTCGCTCGCGATCATGACGCGCTTGCGATCGAAGCGGTCGAGCACGACACCGGCAAGCGGTCCGGCAAGAATTGCAGGAATGGCGCGCGCCAGCATGACGCCGGTCACCACCATGCCGCTCTTGGTGTGCGCCAGCACCAGCCCGAAGACGGCGATGTTGTTGAAATGATCGCCGATTTCGCTGACGACCTGGCCGATCCAGGTGTTGCGATAGTTGGAATTATTGCGGAGCAGAGAAAGGAAAGGGCTCATGTCTGGGGGACAGGTCCAGTATAAGCTGTCGGCCGTTGCTCAACGTGAATCTGCTCAAGGTGAATCGCATCCCGGTGGCGCGGGACTTGCAAGAGGAAGGCGGTAGGTCATTCTTAGCGGAGAGGCATAAAATGATGGCACAGAATTCTTGCACGGTTATCGGAGTGTTTGACGATTACGGGAGTGCCGAGAACGTCGCTCGCGATCTCGAAGGCCTGGGCATTCCCAAGCAATCGATTCACGTCAAATCGAACTTCAAGACGGGCGCCGCGGGTAGGTCGGATTATGGCGAGGAAAGAAGTGAAGGTGGAATCTCGGGCTTCTTCCACCGGCTGTTCGGAGGCGGCCATGAAGATAGCGGCCACTACGATGAGGCGGTTCGCCGCGGCAGTGCAGTGGTTGCCGTAGTGGCGCTCACGGAGCAGGCGGACCGGGCGGCGCAGATGATGACGGACCGCGGCGCGATCGATATCGACCGGCGTGTGGAGGAGTACCGAAAACTGGGCTACGACGAGTACGATGCGAACGCTCCGGCTTATTCGCGCGAGGAGGCCGTTCGGGAACGCAATCAGTACCGCGACGTGAAGGAAGGCACGTCCGTGCCGGTGGTCGAAGAGGAATTGGAGGTCGGCAAGCGCGAGGTATTGCGCGGAGGAGTTCGCGTCTACAGCCGGGTGGTCGAGAAGCCGGTCGAGCAGAGCGTCGAACTCCGCGAGGAGCATGTGCGGGTGGAGCGCAGGCCGGTGAATCGCGCGCTGGAAAAGGGCGAGGCCGACCGATTTCGGGAGCAAAGTATCGAGGTGACGGAGACCGCCGAGGAGCCGGTGGTGCGGAAACGCGCGCGGGTTCGCGAAGAGGTCGTGGTGGGGAAGGAGACTACGAAGAGAACGGAGAATATCCATGACACGGTGCGGCGCACGGAAGTCGAGGTGGAGCCTCTGAAGGCCCGCGAAGACTATTCGGACGATTATCGCCGCGACTACGACGCAAACTATGCGCGATCCGGCGACACGTACGAAGCGATGCTGCCCGCCTACAAGTATGGTTCGACGCTGGCGAATGACGCACGCTATCGCGGCAAGAATTGGTCGGATGTGGAGGACGAAGTTCGCACCGATTATTTGCGGAATAATCCCGCCAGCAGTTGGGATCGCATGAAGGGTGCGATTCGCTACGCCTGGGAAAGGGTCACCGGGAAGCGGTAGTGAGAAGGGGGACCTGCGCTCCTCTGAAAATGACGCGCCAAGAGCGATGGTGCATTTTCATCCCTTGTTGCGGCCCCGAACGGGGCCATGAAGAACTCCGTTGAAGAACAAACGCCAATCGGAGCCGCGACGGTTACGGAGCGGTGGTCACGCGACCACCGCTCCCTCACGGTCGCGGTTCGGATTGGGGCTCGTAGGTTGAGAGTTTCGCGCGGAGGGGCGCGGATTGGTGAAGTTTGGAGCGCACATCCAGAAAGGAACAATCACATGAACGATGAAACTGAAGCGCCGCCGGAGGACGTCGTCATCCCGATTGTCGAAGAGGAGTTACAGGCCGGCGCCGTGCCGGTAAAGACCGGGTCAGTGCGCGTCGATAAGTACGTCGAGAGGCGCATTCGCACGATCGACATGCCGCTGCTGCATGAAGAGGTGGAAGTCACGCGGGTTCCGGTAAATCGTGCAGTGAAGGAAATGCCGGCAGTGCGCAAATCAGGCGACACGATTATCGTTCCAGTAGTGGAAGAAGAACTCATTATCACTAAGCGGCTGGTGCTCAAGGAGGAGATCCACCTGGTGAAGCGGCGTACGAAAGATCGCCTCGTCAAGGAAGTCGAACTCGATCGCGAGCGGGCCGAAGTAAAGCGGCTGGACGCGAGCGGCAAGGTGCGCGCTCCGCGTAAGCGCGGGCTGCTCGACTAAGAGACGACGTCTTCGCGTACTGCAATGCTGCGGATATAATCGGTATCGAGATCGTAGCCGAAGCCGGGAGCATCGCGCAGTTCAATCGTGCCGTGCGGCGTAGTTTCGACCTCCGGCCGAATGATGTCGCGCTTCCAATAGCGCTTGCTGGCCGAGACGTCGCCCGGAAGAACGAAATTCGGCAGGCTGGCGAGCGCTACGTTGTGCGCGCGGCCGATGCCGGCCTCGAGCATGCCGCCGCACCACACCGGAATTCCGGCAGCCTGCGCCACATCGTGGAGGCGCTTCGCCTCACGGAATCCACCGACGCGTCCGAGTTTGATGTTGATGATGCCGCAGGCCTTCAGACGGATCGCCTGCTCGGCCTGGTGGGCATCGCGCAGACATTCGTCGAGACAGATGGGAGTCTGCAGCTTCGATTGCAGGACAGCGTGATCGATGATGTCGTCGTGGCTAAGCGGCTGCTCGATCATCATCAGGTAGAAATCGTCGAGCTTCTTCAGGTGATCGATATCGGCGAGCGTGTAGGCGGAGTTGGCGTCGGCCATGAGCTTGATTGCGGGGAAGCGCTCGCGGACCTGGCGCACCACGTCAACATCCCACCCCGGCTTGATCTTCATCTTGATGCGCTGATAGCCGGCATCGAGTTCGTGCTGAATTTTCTCGAGGAGCTGCTCGACGGAATCCTGAATGCCGATCGAGACGCCGCAGGGAATTTCGCGGCGAGCACCGCCGCCGATCTGCTTCCAGAGCGGCACATTGTTGCGGCGCGCTTCGAGATCCCATACCGCGACTTCGAGTCCGCCGCGCGCCATGTTGTGGCCGCGGATGTGCGCGGTGAGCGGGTAGACGTCCTCGGGCGAGTCGAGCTCGCGGCCGAGCACGCGCGGTCCGGCGTAGTTCTTGAGGATGAGCCAGGCGGAATCGGTCCACTCCTCGTTATAGAAGGGATTCTCGCCGGCGGTGACTTCGCCCCAACCGGTGATGCCTTCCGAGGTGACTTCGACGAGGATGATGTCGCGGCTGTAGGTGCGGGAAAAACTGGTCTCAAAAAAATGCACCAGGGGCATGCGGATCTGGTGCAACGCGATGCGTTCGATTTTCATTGCCACGGCTCCAGGAGATAGGTACCTTCGGTTGCGCTGCGTTCGAAGCCGGTGACGGCGAGGCCGCGTGAGAAGGCGTCGATGAACTTTTTCGCGTTGGCCTCTTGGATCTCGCGGGCACGCGGGTTGTCCTGCTCGCGGATGCTCGCGATGTCGGCGGGGTAGGCGATGCGCTCGCGGTGCGCAGCGACGGGCACGGCGGGTGCGCCATCGAGCAGTGCTCGGACGCGCGGCGAATCGATCCACCATTCGGCGACGCAGCGGTCGGTGGGCAGGCCTCCGTGCAGCGGGCTCGACGTCGTGCCGTACTGATTGCGCGCGTAGCGCCGGACGATGGCGCCGAGCTTTTCGATATTGAGATTCGCGTTCTTCAGCTCGAGCGGATCGAAGGTCCACTCCATCAGGGCAATGCCGCGCGCGACAGCGTCTTCCCGCTGGCGAAGCTTGAGGCGGCGGCCGACCTGCGCGTTGCGATATTCCGGCATCACGCCGAGCATGTGGCTGTGCAGGTACGGCGTGCCATCGGGCTTGATGCCGGGGATGGCGAAGCAGAAGCCGATCATGACGCCGCCATCATAAGCGCCGAAGACGTGGCCGCCGACCTTGCTCACCACGACGAGAAATCGCAGCGGAAGCAGTTCGATATCGGCGAAGCTCCAGATGGTTTTCTGTAATTGCAGAACGTCTTCGAATTCGGGGAGATGAAAGAGCTGGCGAATTTCAATCGGCGCTACTTGCGCTTCGCTTCCTGCCACAGGGCCTCCATTTCATCGATGGTTGCATCTTCCGGTTTGCGCGATTGTTCCGCCAGGCGTGCTTCGATGTGGCTCCAGCGCGCGCGGAACTTGGCGTTGGTGCGGCGCAGCGCCTGTTCCGGATCCACCTTAAGGAAGCGCGCCAGGTTGACCATCACGAACAGCATATCGCCGAGCTCGTCTTCGATGCGGTCCTGAGACGCGCCGGTGCGCGCTTCGGCGAGTTCGGCGAGCTCCTCGTGGAGTTTTTCGAGCACCTGCTCAGGCTTCTCCCAATCGAAGCCGACGCCGGCGGCACGCGACGCGATCTGCTGCGCTTCGACCAGCGCGGGCAGGGTGCGGGGCACGCCGCTGAGGAGTCCGGAGGGCTTGGACTTTTCCTTTTTCTCGGCGTCTTTGACGCGGCCCCAGATCGCCTTCACGTCGTCGGCCGTTTCGGCGGACGCCTCACCGAAGACGTGAGGATGGCGGCGTACAAGTTTCTGGTTGATGGCGTCGAGCGCGTCCTCGATGCGGAAGAGATTCTGCTCGGTGCCCATCTGTGCGTAGAAGACGGCCTGCAGGAGAAAATCGCCGAGCTCTTCGGCGAGCTCGCTCCACGCGCGGCGGTCGATGGCGTCGAGCACTTCGTACGTCTCTTCGAGCGTGTAGGGCTTGATGGAGTCGAAGGTCTGCTCGCGATCCCACGGGCACCCATCGGGCGCGCGAAGTCGGGCCATGATCGCGACCAGTTGTTGAAACTTCTCGCCGGCGGTTTCGGTGCTCATGCTGTTTGGGGGAGCGATTTCACTCAATGTAACATACAC
This sequence comes from Candidatus Solibacter sp., assembly GCA_025463045.1. Taxonomy (GTDB): domain Bacteria; phylum Acidobacteriota; class Terriglobia; order Bryobacterales; family Bryobacteraceae; genus Solibacter. The sequence goes on along the minus strand of JAOAPT010000710.1, from coordinate 1,509 downwards.
CTATGCCCGATCTTTTGATTACGAAGCCTGATGAAACCGAGCACGCGCCGTATTTCAGCCGGTACATCGATCTGGTGCCGGATGGCGATGTGGTGGGAACGCTCGCCGGCCAGATCGGCGTGACGTTGACGGAACTGCGGCAGATCTCCGACGCGGATTCGCTGCTGCGGTACGAACCCGGCAAGTGGAGCGTGCGCGAAGTGGTGGGTCACATGATCGACACGGAGCGGATCTTCGCGTATCGCGCGCTGAGGATCGCGCGCTCGGACAAGACGCCGCTGGCGGGGTTCGAGCAGGACGATTACATTCCGGCGGGGGCGTTCGACAAGCGTGTGTGGGCGGATTTGATCGATGAGTTTTATGCGGTGCGGCGGAGCAATCTGGCGATGTTCCGGGGATTTCCCCTGGATGCATGGCTCCGAACCGGAATTGCGAGCGACAAGGAGATCAGCGTGAGAGCACTGGCGTACATCATCGCGGGGCACGAACGACATCACTTGGGGGTTATCCGGGACAAGTACAAGAGGCCAAACTGAGGGGACGGGCCAGAATTGGCCCGCCTAGAAACGGCGGTTTGTTGAAGAGTAAAGACTTAATCGGCTTCTATGCGAGAAAAGCGGGCCAAATTTGGCCCGCTTTCCCCTAGGAGAACCATTCGACCCCTCTATCGTAACGCCGTTGGCGTAGGAGGCGAGTCGTTCGGATAACGGGTGAATACGGTAATCCATTGGGAATAAAGAGATTACCGGAGCGGAAATTATTTTGAGCTGAGGTGAACCGAACACCGGCCCGGTGCACTTTTTCGGACGTCCCGCGCAAGTTATTGAACTGGGACGACTTGCGGCGTGAGCATTCGAACGGCGCGATTTCCCGAGTCGGCCACGTAAAATCTGCCCTGGGCGTCGAGTGCGATCGCGTAGGGAGTATTCAGCTGTCCCTTCGCAGTGATGGTCTCGATGACGCCAGTCGGGGAGACTCTTCGAATGCTGGAATTGTTGGTGTCACTGATGAAGAGCGCGCCGACGGAATCGATGGCGAGGCCCTGCGGTCCGTTCAATCGCGTTTGCAGCGCCGAACCGCCGTCGACTGAAATTTTTCTGATGACGTGATTGCCAGTGTCGGCGAAGAAGAGGTTCCCCGCGGGGTCGACGACCATGCTGGTCGGCGCGTAGAGTTGGGCGGAGGTGGCCGGGCCGCCATCGCCGGAGTAGCCGGGAGTGCCGCGGCCCGCGAAGATGCGGCGTGCGCGGTGGCCGCGGCGAGGAATAGCGACATGCTGGTGTGCCAAATTGGTAGTCTTTCGTTAATGCGAATCATGGAGTTGGCGGAGATCCGCCGAGCGCTCGATCTGCCGGAGATTGTCCATAGCATGCGGAATGCCGTGATCGCGTACTCGCGCGGCGAGTGCGAGATGCCGATGCCGATGTACCTGACGATCGGCACAAACGAAGTCCACATGAAGTCGAGTTACCGGCGCGGCGGGAAATACTTCGTGCTCAAGATCGCCGG
>JAOAPT010000339.1 GCA_025463045.1 Candidatus Solibacter sp. | reverse complement strand
AGCAGTTGAAGTGGCTGCGCAACGGCGCGCTCTGCGGAATCCTGCCGTTCACCGTATTTTACGTGGCGCCCTATGTGATGGGCGCCGTACCCAACGCCTATATGAAGATGAGCGTGCTCAGCGTCGTGCTGATTCCGCTCACCCTGGCCTACGCCATCGTGCGCTACCGGCTGATGGACGTCGACATCATTTTCCGCCGCGGCTACGCCTATACGCTGGCCACGCTGTGTATCGTGGCGGCGTTCTACGCGCTGATCTTCACGCTCGGCAGCATGGTCAAACAGAATTTCAAGGACATGGGCAACACCGTCCCCATGACCGTGATGCTGGTCTCCGCCTTCCTGTTCGACCCGATTCGCAACTGGATTCAGGAACGGCTGGACAAACATTTTTATCGCGACCGGTACGATTACCGCCGGACCCTGGTGGAATTCGCGCGCGAACTGAGCTCGGAAACCGATCTCGACACGATGATCTCGAGCGTCGGCGAGCGCCTGCTGCAAACTCTCGGGATCAAACACCTGGCCGTCTTCCTGGCCACCGAAGGCGAGGATGTCTCGGCCTTCCGTCTGAAGAAGGCGATGGGGTCGAACCCGCGCCTGACCGCCGCCGGAGTCGAGGAACTCGACCTCAGCTTCCTCAACTGGAGCCTGCCCGAGCCGTACCTCTTCTTCGAACGCACCCGGTATCAACTGGATGCCGTATCGCGCGCATGGCCCGTCTCCGTTCGCAAGACGATCGCCGATCTGGATCTTACCTATTACATGCCGTGTACGGTCCGCGGCCGGACCATCGCGTACATCGGCCTGAGCCGGACGATCGACGGCGAATACCTCTCGAGCGTCGACGTCGAACTCATGGTCACCCTCGCCGGGTACGTCGCAATCGCGATCGAGAACGCCACGCTCTATCGGTCGCTGCAGCGCAAAGTCGAGGAGTACGAGCGCCTCAAAGACTTCAGCGAGAACATCGTCGAATCGATCAACGTCGGTATCCTGGCGGCGGATCTGGACGATCGCGTCGAGAGCTGGAATACGCAGATCGAGCAATTGACCGGAGTCACGCGCGAGGCGGCGTTGGGCAAGAAGCTCTCCGACCTCTTCCCCTGCGAACTCACCGACCAGTTCGATCGGGTGCGCGGGCAGACCGGGATCCACCATATTTATAAGTTCGTTCTGAAGCCCGCCGCCACCGCGATCGATTCGGCGGTAAACGGCCACGCCGGGGGCAACGGGAACGGCCATGCGCCGCGCGCCAAGATCGGCGCCGCGACGCTCAATATCGCCATCGCCCCGCTGGTTTCGAAGGACCAGGAACAGATCGGCCGCCTGATCATTATCGACGACGTCACCGACCGCGCCGAACTCGAGCAGCGCCTGGTGCAGGCCGATAAGCTGACCAGTATCGGGCTGCTGGCCGCCGGCGTGGCGCACGAAGTCAATACGCCGCTCGCGGTGATTTCGACGTACGCGCAGATGCTGGCCAAGCAGGTGGCCGAGGATTCGCAGAAGTCCATCATCCTCGAGAAGATCGCCAAGCAGACCTTCCGCGCGAGCGAGATCGTCAACTCGCTGCTCAACTTCTCGCGGACCTCGACGACGTCGTTCGGCGCGATCAACGTCAACAAGGTCGTGCAGGAGACGTTGTCGCTCCTGGAGCACCAGTTGACGAATTCGGGCATTCAGATCAGGACCGATATGGATGGGAGCCTGCCGGCGGTGCAGGGGAACGCGGGGAAACTGCAGCAGGTCTTCCTCAACCTGATTCTCAACGCCCGCGACGCGATGTCGGCCGGCGGCACGATCGAAATCCGTTCCTGGAGCGAGGGATCGGGCGCCCGCATCGAAGTCTCCGATACCGGCCACGGCATCGCACCCGAGAATCTGCACCGTATTTACGATCCCTTCTTCACCACCAAAGCCGCGCGCAAGGGCACCGGGCTTGGTCTTTCGGTGACATACGGTATCATTCAAGAGCATGGCGGTTCCATCGAGGTCTTCAACCGGCGCGATGGCGGTGCGACGTTCCGTGTGGAACTTCCGCTCGCCGTTCCGGGCACTGCAAGGAAGCCTGTAACCGCAGCCTAACTAATGATCGATTCCGCAATTTCTTCCGGCCCGAAGGGCAAGATTCTTGTCATTGACGACGAACTGGATATCCGCGAAGGTCTGCACGATCTTCTGACGCTCGAAGGCGGCTATCTGGTGGAACTCGCCCACAACGGCGGGGAGGGCCTGCAAAAACTCGATTCCGCTTCGTACGATCTGGTGCTGCTCGATCTGATGATGCCCGACATGTCGGGTATGGACGTGCTCCAGCAGGTGCGCGGGCGCGACAAGGAAACGCCGATCTTCATGATCACAGCGTACGGCTCGGTGGAGGCCGCGGTCGATGCGCTGAAACTCGGCGCCAACGATTATTTCTCCAAGCCCTGGGACAACGAGAAGCTGCTGATCGAGATCGACCGCATGATCGCGCGGCGGCTCCTCGAATACGAGAACACGCACCTCAAGCGCGCCCTCAAGCAGCGCTACAGCTTCCCGAACATCATCGGAAAAAGCGAGCGCATGGTGAGGCTGCTCGACCTGGTCGGACAGGTGGCGACCAGCCGCTCCACGATTCTGATCACGGGCGAAACCGGAACGGGCAAGGAGCTCGTCGCCAAAGCGATCCACGCGAATTCGCCGCGCGCCGACCAGATGTTTGTCGCCGTCAACTCCGGCTCGCTGCCGCCGGAGCTTCTCGAATCGACCCTCTTCGGCCACGTGCGCGGAGCGTTCACGAGCGCGATCCAAACCAAGAAGGGATACTTCGAGGTCGCCGATCACGGGACGATTTTCTTCGACGAAATCGGCACGCTGGGACCGGAGACACAGATCAAGCTGCTGCGCGTCATCCAGGAAAAAGAGTTCACGCCGCTCGGGTCGACCGATCCGATCCGGGTCGACGTGCGCATCCTGGCGGCGACCAACGCCGACCTCGCACAACTCGTCAAAGAGGGCAAGTTTCGCGAGGATCTCTACTACCGCCTCAACGTCATCAACATCGCGCTGCCCGCGCTGCGCGATCGCAAGGAAGACATCCCGCTGCTCGCCGGCCACTTCTTCACGTACTACTGCCGCGAGAACGAGAAGTTTCTCGATTCGGGCGGCAAGTCGATTCTGCACTTCCAGCCCGAAGCGCTCCAGGTGCTGATGGAGCATAGCTGGCCGGGCAATGTCCGCGAACTGGAAAACGTGGTCGAGCGCGCGGTGGTTCTGGCAAGCGAGCCTTCAGTGCCCGTCGACGTGCTGCCCGACGCGCTGCTGCAGGCGAACGGCGTGCGACTGAATCGCGCCGAGGGCAGTCCGCTGCCGGCTGACGCGTCGCTGTTTGAAATCGTCAACGAGTACGAGCGCCGCACGATTATCGAGCGCCTCGAGAAATGCAGTTGGAGTCAGACCGAGGCGGCGGAAAGTCTGCACGTCCCGCTATCGACGCTGAATCAGAAGATCAAGCGCCTGGATATTAAGATTCGCAAGAAGTCGGACAGCTAAACCTTTTCTGCTAGCCTGTTCTTTTGGTGCCCCACGTGAAGCTTCTTTTTGCCCTAATCCTGCCTTGCGCGATCTTCGCCCAGACCGCGACCCTTCGCGGACTGGTGACCGACGAGAGCGCGGCCGTCATCCCCGGCGCCAGAGTCGCGCTCCAGCCCGCTTCCGGCGGCGTCAAACGGACCACCACCGACAGCTCCGGCGCGTACACCTTCACGGGCATCACCCCCGGCGATTACACGGTGCAGGCCTCCGCGCCCAACCTCGCGCAGGCGCAGCCCATGAAGATCACGCTGCATGCCGGACAGCAATCGCTGAACCTCACGCTGACCATTGCGTCGCTATCCGAGAAGGTGACCGTCGCCGATACCGGCGCACCTGCGCTGACCACCGACTCGTCGAACAACGCGAGTGCCGTCGTCCTCCGCGGTGCAGACCTCGAAGCACTCTCCGACGATCCCGACGACCTGGCGGCGGACCTCTCGGCGCTCGCCGGACCCTCGGCCGGACCGAACGGCGGCTCGATCTTCGTCGATGGCTTCAGCGGCGGACAGCTTCCGCCCAAGGAATCGATCCGCGAGATCCGGATCAATCAAAATCCGTTCTCGCCGGAGTACGACAAGCTCGGCTACGGGAAGATCGAGATCTTCACCAAGCCCGGCTTCGACAAGTATCGCGGCACCGCGCAGTGGAATTTCGCTCACGATTTCTGGAACACCCGAAACCCGTACTCGCCAACGAAGGCGCACTTCATGCTCAACGAGTTTGAAGGGAACGCCGGCGGACCGCTGACGAAGAGATCGTCTTTCACGATCGACCTGCAGCGCAATATGGTGGACAACGGCTCGATCACCAACGCCATCGCGCTCGACCCGGTGACGCTCGCTACGGTGCCGTTTGCCGGGCTCATCGTGACACCCGGCCGCTATACCAACGTCAGCCCGCGCGTCGATTATCAGCTCGGCGAGAACAACACGCTGATGTTCCGCTACGGGCTCACGCACTCCGACGTGCGCGACAACGGCATCGGCGGCTTCGATCTCACGTCGCGCGGCTATCACTCGCAGTTCACCAATCAGACGGTGCAGGTTGCCGATACGGCGCTGCTCGGCCGCACCGTGAACGAGACGCGCTTCCAGTTCTACCGCAGTGCCACGCAGGCGCTCGCCAACAGCACCGCCCCCGCCACCCTGGTGCTGCAATCTTTCAACGGCGGCGGTAGCGCGCTGGGCCGCTCCTTCGATACGCAGAATAGTTACGAGCTGCAGAACTACAGCTCGCGCCTCAGCGGGCGACACTCCTGGCGCTGGGGCGTGCGCCTTCGCGGACAGACCGACGACAGCATTTCGCCGCAGAATTTCAATGGCGCGTTCACCTTCGGCGGCGGCGCGCTCGCACCCGTGCTCGACGCGCAGAATCGACCGACCGGCGCGCTCGCGCCCATCACTTCGATCGAGCGCTACCGGCGAACGCTGTTCTTCCAACAGCTTGGCGACACGCCCGCGCAGATCCGCGCGCTGGGCGGCGGCGCGACACAGTTCACGATGAACACCGGCACCGCCGAACTCGGCGTGCATCAGATGGATGTCGGCGTGTTCGTCGGCGACGAATGGCGCCTCCGTCCGAATTTCACCTTGAACCTGGGACTGCGCTACGAGACGCAATCGAACATTCACGACCGCCGCGATTTCGCGCCGCGCGTCGCCTTCGCGTGGGCGCCCGGCGGCGGCGGACAGAAACGCGCCAAGACCGTGTTCCGCGCCGGCTTCGGTATGTTCTACGACCGCTTCGCGCTCGGCAACACGCTTACCGCGCAGCGCTTCAACGGGCTCGTGCAGCAGCAGCTCGTCGTGCCGAATCCAGATTTCTTCCCGAACGTGCCCGCGCCCGCGACGCTCGCCGGCTTCCAATCCACCCAGGTCATCCAGCAGATCAGCGCCAGCATGCGCACGCCGTACATTCTGCAATCCGCGCTCACCGTGGAGCGTCAGCTGCCGGCCAACACCACGATGGCGGTGACGTATACCAACTCGCACGGGCTGCATCTCTTCCGCTCGCAGGACATCAACGCGCCGCTGCCGGGTAGCGGAGCCTTCCCGCTCGGCCATCCCGGTCAGGTCGAACTCATGGAATCTTCGGGCCTGTACAACCAGAACCAGGTGATCGCCAACGTCAACTCGAAGCTCAATGCGGGCGTCTCGTTGTTCGGATTCTACGTATTCAACCGCGCACACAGCAATACGGATGGCATCAATACGTTCCCCGCCAACCCCTACAACTTCTCCGGAGAATACGGCCCCGCCTCGACCGACGTGCACCATCGCTTCACCATCGGCGGATCGCTCACGCTGAAGTGGGCCGTGCGCATCAGTCCGTTTATCGTGGCGCAATCAGGCGCGCCCTTCGATATCACCGCGGGCAGCGATCTCTACGGCACGACGCTTTTCAACGGACGGCCGGCGTTCGCCAGCGATCCCACGAAGCCCGGCCTCATTCAGACATCGTACGGCTTGCTCGACCCGAACCCGACGGCCGGGGAACGCCTGCTGCCGCGCAATTATGGACGCGGCCCGGGACAATTCAATGTGAACCTGCGAATCGCGAAGACGATCGGTTTCGGCCGCGAGCGCGGCGGTTCCAGCGGGGCTTCCGCGGCGCCTCCGGCGGGGCAGGGTGCCGCGGTCGCCGCGGTGACCGGCCGCGGGCTCGGCGCCTTCATCGGTGCTCCCTCCACGTCGCACCGTTTCAATCTGAGCATCGGGATTTCCATCCGCAATTTGCTGAATCACACGAACCCAGGCCCGATCGTCGGCAACATCACCTCGCCATATTTCGGCTTCGCCAATCAGATCGCAGGTGGGCAAAATGGCGAAGGGTTCTACGAGACGGCCAACAATCGCCGGCTGGAATCGCAGATCAAATTCACTTTCTGATTGCGGCTTTCATGTCCCAGCGGTAGCCGGACCACATCATCGTGTTCAGCGGCACTGATCGTCGTCCAGTCTACCAGCGCGCCTGTCGAGGGCGCCGACGAGCGCAGCCGGTAGGCGCACTCCACCGGCGCCGCCGCATCGCCCGCCTCGAGCACCGGGACCTCGGACGCGTTCAGCCACGAGCGTTGTCGAAGCGTCGCGGCGCGAACTCGACCTGATAAGCTCCCCGGCGGCAGTGAAAAGCGAAATGCGCCTGTCGCGTCCGCGCGCGCCTCATACCTCGTTTCCGTTACCGCGCTGTGCAGCTCGCCGGTGTGGCGCGGCATCGCGCGGGAAGACAAGCGCAACGCGAGCGAAGTGCAAGGGAAGCTCGACAATATGGTGAAGAAGGCATTCGAGCCGAATGTGTATCGCACGTTGCGATCGCTGCGCTCACTCGTGCGCGTCAACCCGCGCGCTGTCGGGTCGCGTTCGATATCGGACTCGATCCGCTTCTTCACGAGTTCGCTATTCAACGCCGGGTTCTTGCTGTTCAACACACCGTCGCGAATCGAGAACGTTTTGTATCTGCTGAAAGCCACCGCCGGGTCGAATTCCGCTGTCACGTTCTGCGCCCACGCGCCGCCAATCGGCAGCAAAATCAGCGCGATCAGTCTCATGACTCGGTAACATACCACAGACGCGCGGGTGCTAAGCTACCCGGATGAAGCGCGTTGTCGCACTGCTCCTGCTCGCCAGCCCCGTGTTCGCCGCCGACGTCGTCATGCACCACAACACACCCGCCCGCACCGGCGCCGTGCTCGACGAAACGCTTCTCACGCCCGCCGCGATCAAGGCGCAGGATTTCGGCCGGCTCTTCTCGCTCGTCGTCGATGGGCAGGTCTACGCGCAGCCGCTCGTCGTCTCGAATCTCGACATTCCGGGCAAAGGCACGCGCAATGTCGTCTTCCTCGCGACGATGCGCAATGTGGTTTATGCGTACGATGCCGACGGACGCGACGCCGCGCCGCTCTGGAAGACATCGCTTGGCGGCCCGATGCCGTTCGACCGAATCCCGAAGGACGCCGGCGCGCAACTCGGCCAGTACAACATCCGCCCGTACATCGGCATCACCAGCACGCCCGTGATCGATCGCGCGAAGGGACGCATGTACGTCGTCGCCAAGATCGCCGAGCCCGCCTGTCCCGGAGTTGGCGACACAACGCCCGAATGCCCCGTGGAGTACCGCATTCACGCGATCGATATCCTCACCGGCGAGATCGTCCGGCGCGCGCCGATCGAGATCCCGATGCGGAATCCCGATGTGCGGCCCGGCGATGTCGCGCGACGGCATCTGCAGCGGGCCGCGCTGCTCCTCGCCAACAACCGCGTGTACGTTGCCTTCGGCGCGCATCAGGATGCGCCGCCCTTTCAAGGCTGGCTGATGTCCTTCGATCCCGATACCCTGCTCCCCGCCGATCCCGTTTTCTGCACCACGCCCGACGGTGAAATGGGGGGTATCTGGCAGGCCGGCAACGGTCCCGCCGCCGACGACGCAGGCAATCTTTACTTCATGACCGGCAATGGCAGCTTCGACCCCACCGCGCAGCGGTACGCCAATTCCGTGCTCAAGCTGGGCGCATCGCTGAACTTCATCTCGGCGTTCACGCCCGCGAACGTCGACGCGCTGACGCTGCTCGATATCGATCTCGGATCGGCCGGCCCGATGCTTCTGCCCGGTACGAAGCAACTCGTTGGGGGAGGGAAGCAGGGCAGGCTTTATCTGCTGGATCGCGACGGCCCGGGCGGACAGCAGCCGCACCACTGGTGGCGCGAAGGGAACGATCCCCCGGTGCAGTATTTCCAGGCGTCACGGCCGTGGCGCATCAGTTGGCTTAGCTGGTTCCCCGCGCTCTTCAATATCGGCTACCATCACATCCACGGTTCGCCGGTTTATTGGGACGGACCGAAAGGCCCCATGATCTACGTCTGGCCCGAAGAGGACAACGTGCGCGGCTATCGCTACGATGCCGCGCGCGGCAAGTTCGATACGCATCCGATCAAGGGCGTGATGGGCAATCAGGGCATGCCCGGCGGGTTCCTCTCCATCTCCGCGAACGGGCGCCAGGATGGAGTGCTGTGGGCCGCCATCCCCGCACAGAACGATGCGTGGGTGGAAATCGTGCGCGGCAGCATGCGCGCATTTCGCGCCGACACGCTCGAACTGCTGTGGAGCACCGACGCCAACGACGCGGCCGACAATTTCGATTTCGCCAAGAACGTCCCGCCGACGATCGCCAACGGCAAGGTATATCTCGCGACCTTCTCCGACCGCGTGAATGTCTACGGCCTGCATTCGCCGTTCGCGGCCTCGCAGACGCTGCCGAAAGTCTCACGCAATCCGCGCCATCGCGGTCACATCAAGGGAGCGACGGGCCACGGCGGCCACGGCAAGCATTAATTTGGCTTGCGTGAGCGCAGCGTTCCCCTGAAAATGACGCGCCCAAAAGCGATCGTTGATCGAGTGTATGGCGGATTGATGGCTCGCCTCTTCTACGCCACCATCGCGCCCGTCTTC